>DATEQI010000289.1:0-13509 GCA_035272805.1 Alphaproteobacteria bacterium
CGGCGTGCGCCCGCCGACGCCGACGATGGCAAGGAGCGAGCCCTTGCTCTCCTTGAGGAGCGGCCAGGCCGCGCGCGCCAAGCGCACATGGGCGAAAAACTTGAGGGCGAAGCCGTCCTGCCAATCCTCCTCGGAGAGCGCAAAAAAATCGCCGCGCTTGGTGGCGCCCGCGTTATTGACGAGAATATCGAGCCTCCCGTAGCGCTCGCGCACCGCGGCGACGAGCCGCTCGGCCTCGCTCGCCTCGCGCAAATCGCCGGCGTGGACGTGCGCCTCGCGGCCGCGCTTCCTCACCTCGCTCGCGGCCTCATCGAGGGCTCCCCGGTCGCGCCCGGTGAGCATCACCCGCACCCCTTCCTCGGCAAGGGCCAAGGCGATGGCGCGGCCGATGCCGCGGCTCGAGCCGGTGACGAGTCCCACCTTGCCCTCGAGTCCAAGCTGCATGGCTTATCCCTCCGCTCGGTTCGATGCTCGGCCGACGGCCATATCGGTCGCGAGATGGAAGAGGCAGTCGCCGCGCTCGCTCCGCCCGGGAACGCGCCTGCAGATCACGAGTCCGGCGCGCGCGAAGCTGGCGAGCGCCGGCTCGCGCCAAGGGGTCGCGGGGAAATGGATGGCGCCGGCAACGTCGCCCGCCTTGACCTCGGCGCCGAGCTCGACGAGGGGCTCGAAGAGACCGCTCTCCGGCGCATAGACGTAATAGTCCGCACCGCCGACTTGCATGAAGCGCGTCTTGGGCGCCGGCTCGTCCGTGAGCGCGCGTGCGAGCACGCCGGCCGCCATGAGCACGCGTGCCAATCCCGTCTCGGCGATCCTGAGCGCATGGGGCTGGACGGTGCCGCCGCCGCCGATCTCGGTGCCGAAAAGGGCGACGCCCGCGCGGTTGGCCGCGGCCGAGAGCGTGCGATCCTCGCCTTGCGGCATGGCAAAGACGAAGCTGATGGGCGCGCCGAACAGCGCGAGGAGCTTCTTGAGCTTCGCCAATCTCTCCGCATCGTCCGTGCGCCGGATGAGCGCACTCGGGATATACATGAGCGAGCTGCCGCCCGAATGCACGTCGATCGCGAGATCGGCCTTGGGCAGCAGCACCGTCTCGATGTAATGGGCGATCATCTGCGTGACCGAGCCGTCGGGATTGCCGGGAAAGCTGCGGTTGAGATTGCCGTCGTCGATCGGCGAGGTCCGCTCTCCGGCGATCGCCGCCGGGAAGTTGGCCGCCGATAGGATGATGATGCGCCCGCTCACGTCCGCGGGCTCGAGCCGCCGACTGAGCTTCATGAGGGCGACCTGCCCCTCGTATTCGTCGCCGTGGTTGCCCGAGATCAGCAGCACGGTCGGCCCCTCGCCGCGCCGGATGCAGCTGATCGGGATCGGAATCCAGCCATAGGCCGAGCGGTGGGTCGAATGGGGCAGGCGAAGGAAGCCGTGCTGCTTGCCTTCCTTGTCGAAATCGACCTCGCTTGCGATGCGGGTTCGGCTCATGCTCGGGATTCCCCTCTTCGTGCGCGCGCAAGAGCTGCTGCGGCCGCGCAAGGTGCTGCGAGATTGGCCCGTCTTCGGGAGGGAGGTCAACCGGATGATCGGGGGCGACGGTACCGCCGCGGAGGGAGCGTTCCAGGCGGTCGTGCGGGAAGCGGGGTTCGGGCGGAGTTAGCCGCGTTGGCCCTTGCTCGGCTGCCGCCGAGGTGCAGCGCCCTCGCTCATGCCCTCGCCGCCATCCAGCACGTCGTGGATGGCGCGCGAAAGATGCTGCGAGGGGACCGGCTTGCGCAGGAGGACGTTGACGCCGCTTTCGGCGAGCGCGCGGTCGCCCTTGGCGAAGATCATCGTGCTGCTGGCAATCACCGGGATCGCACGCAAGGCCGGCTCGGACTTCAGCCACCGCGCCGCCTCGAGGCCGGAGACGTCGCTGAGCTGCACGTCCATGAGCACGACATCCGGCAGCACCTCCCGCGCCGCTTCGATGGCGGCCGCCCCGCGCTCCACGCTTCTGACCTGGAAGCCGAGGCCTTCGAGCAGCGTGCGATAGCGCGAGCGCGTCTCTCCGTCATGCTCGACGACGAGGGCGCGCCGTCCTTCGTAGGTGCGTGCGCCCGATGGTGTAAGCTTTGCCATGGCGAGAGCGGCTTTTCCGGCCCGCCTCCTGATGCTCAGAAATCCTCGGGAAGATTGCCTTCCGCGAGCTGCTCGAGCCTGTCGCGTTGAAGGATCTCGATGTGCGCGGAGGTGGGCAGCGCGATCACGCCGCGGCACTTGAGCTGGGTGAGCGTCCGGCTCACGGTCTCGGTCGAGAGTCCGAGGTAATCGGCGATGTCGGACCGGCCCATCGGAATATTCACCGTGCCGCTCTGCTCCTCCCCATCGTCCTGGTCTTCGGCCGTCATGAGGAGAAAGCTCGCGAGCTTCTCCGCCGCGGACTTGCGTCCGAGCAGCACCATCTGGTCCTGCGCCGCGCGCAATTCGTCGGAGGTCACCGCGAGCAGGCGCCGGGCGAAGCCGGGCACCTCGTCGAGGAGGCGTTCGAAGCGGGCCTTGGGATAGCGGCACAAGGTGACGGGGGTCACCGCCTCGGCCGTATAGAGATAGCGCTCGTTGCTGGCAAGGCCCAGGAGGTGTCCACGCAAGAGAAAGCCGGTGACTTGCCGCCGGCCATCGGGGAGCAGCTTGTAGAGCTTCAGCATGCCGCTCACGATCTCGTAGACGCTCTCGGCAAGATCGCCTTCGCAAAAGACGGTCTGGCGCTCGGCAAGTTTCTGCTGGAGACTGACCGCGGCGATGCGCGTCACCGCGGAGCGCTCGAGGCCGCGGCAGATGGCGAGTGCGGCTACGTTGAAGGCGGGTACTGCGTTCTGGGCCGTATGAGCATACATGACGATCTCTCCTCTCGTCCCAATCCCCGGCTGTTCGGCGCATCGAGACTTAAAGGGGGAAGGTCACGCCCTGATGTCAGATGCCGCGGTTTTTGGTATCAATGGAAGGCGAATTGTGACGGATTGTGACAGCGTGAGCGTGCCGGAACGAGCGGCATCGGCGCTTCCCGATGAGCCGCCGGGCGCGGGGGTGGAATGAGCGAGAAGCCTCATATCCTGATCGTCGACGACGACAAGGGCATTCGCAACATGCTGCGCCGCTACCTCGCGGCGGAGGGATTCCAGGTCAGCGAGGCGGCGGACGGCAGCGCACTCAGGGCGGCCCTCAAGGATGCGAAGGTCGATCTCGTGCTCCTCGACCTGGTGATGCCGGGCGAGGACGGGCTGTCGCTCGCGCGCGACATCCGGCGGCACAGCTCCGTCCCCATCATCATCGTGACCGGCAAGGGCGACCTCATCGACCGCGTCGTGGGTCTCGAAGCCGGTGCCGACGATTACCTCGCCAAGCCCTTCCATCTGCGCGAGGTGCTGGCGCGCATCCGCAGCGTGCTGCGCCGCGCGCGCCCGCCGGCGCAGCCCTCGGAGGAGGGCAAGCCGCCGGGCGCGGGCGAAATCTTGGGCTTCCTCGGCTGGGAGCTCGACCTCACGCGACGGGAGCTGCAGCCGCCCTCGGGCGCTCGCGTGCCGCTCACCACGGGCGAGTTCGAGCTCTTGCGCGTCTTCGCGCGCAATGCCAACAGGGTGCTTAGTCGCGACCAGCTTCTCGATCTCGTCAAGGGGCGCGGCTGGTCGGCTTTCGACCGCAGCATCGACACCCAGGTGGCGCGGCTGCGCCGCAAGATCGAGCGCGACCCCGGCAAGCCTGAGCTGATCAAGACGGTGCGCGGTGCCGGCTACATCTTCGCGGCCGCGGTCACCGCGCGGTGAGCGCAGCGCAGACTCTCGCACTAGGGGTGCACACATCTTCGCGCCGTCGCCGCTCGCGATAAGCCCCTCTCCCGCAAGCGGGAAAGGGATTTTTTGCCTTTTGCCGTCGGCGCGGGAGAGGGGCTTAACGCGCCTTAACTCTCGAGCAGCTCCCTGAGCCGCGCGGCGAGGTCGGCGTTGCTGTAGGGCTTGCCGAGCCAGAGGGCGTTGGCCGGCATGCCGTCCTCGACGACCGCGGGATCGGCATAGCCGGAGGTGAAGAGGATCTTGAGCTGCGGTCTGAGCGCGCGTGCCTCGCGGGCAAGATCGATCCCGGTCATGCCCCCCGGCATCACCACGTCGGTGAAGAGGAGGTCGATCGGCTCGCCCCGCTCGATCGTCTCGAGGGCCGCCTTCCCGCTTCCGACTTCGAGCACCTCGTAGCCCAGCTCCTTGAGCCGCTTGACCGAGGTCCGCCGCACGCGATCGTCGTCCTCGACCACGAGGACGATCTCGCCCGCGGGCGCCCGCCCCGCGCCGTGAACCGCTGACACTTCCCGGCGGGCCGCGACTTCGCCGCTCGCGGGGAGATAGATGCGCACGGTCGTCCCCCTCCTGGGCTCGCTGTAGAGCCGCACGTGGCCGCCCGACTGCTTGACAAAGCCGTAGACCATGCTGAGGCCGAGCCCGCTGCCGATCCCCGCCCCCTTGGTGGTGAAGAAGGGCTCGAAGGCGCGCTCCAGCACCTCCGGCGACATGCCGTGGCCCGTGTCCGTGACGGCGAGCAAGACGTAAGGGCCCGGCCGCAGGCCGAGCTCGAGTGCCGCATAGTCCGCGTCGATCTCCGCGCTCTCCGTCTGGATGATGAGCCGGCCGCCCTCCGGCATGGCGTCACGGGCATTGATCGCGAGGTTGAGCAGCACGTTCTCCACTTGCCCCGGGTCGGCCAAGGTCAGGGGCAGATCGGGCGCGAGCCGGGTCTCGATGCGGATCATCTCGCCGAGGCTGCGGCGCAGGAGCTCGCTCATGCCGGCGGCGTGCGCGCTCAAGTCGATCGGCCTCGGATTGAGCGGCTGGCGCCGCCCGAAGGCGAGGAGGCGGCTCGCGAGCTTGGCGCCGAGCTCGGCGGCCTCGCGCACCTCGCCGAGGATCTCGCGGTCCTCGGCCCGCTCGAGCCGCTGCTCGAGCATCTCGAGATTGCCGGTGATCACGGTGATCAGATTGTTGAAGTCGTGGGCGACGCCGCCGGTGAGCTGGCCGATCGCTTCCATCTTCTGCGCGTGACGCAGCTCCTGCTCGAGCCCGGCGCGCGCGCTCAAGTCGCGGATGAAGCCGGTGAAGATGTGCGTCGAGCCGAGCTTCACCTCGCCGACCGCGAGCTCCATCGGAAAGACGCTGCCGTCCTTGCGCCGGGCCTCGACCTCGCGGCCGATGCCGATGATGCGCTTCTCCCCGGTGCGGAGGTAGCGCGCAAGGTAGGCGTCGTGGTTCTCATGGTGGGGAGAGGGCATGAGCATCTTGACGTTCCGCCCGATCACCTCGCCGGCCGCGTAGCCGAAAAGCTTCTCGGCGGCGCCGCTGAACGATTGCACGATGCCGCGCTCGTCGATCGTGATGATGGCGTCGGGTGCCGTCTCGATGATCGAGCGCAGCCGCGCCTCGCGCTCGCGCAGCGCCTCCTCGGCGCTTTGCCGCTCGGTGATGTCCTGGGCCACGGCGATCACGCCGAGCGCCCGGCCGGCCGGGTCGTTGACGCGCGTCGCGTTCCACAGCAGCACGCGCTCCGTCCCGTCGGGCCGGCGCACGCGCCCCTCGATCCCGCTGACCGTGCGCTCCTTGAGCGCCTCGCTCAGATCGGCACGGCTGAGCCCGCCGCGCCCGTCGCGGTCGAGCGTGCGGAAATAGTCCTTGCCGATCACATCGTCGCGGGCGAGCCCATAGAGCCGCTCGGCCTCGCGATTGAACTCGAGCACCACCAGGTTCGGCGCGAGCAGAAGGATCGGTGCCGCCGCCGCCGCCGCGAGACGGTAGCGCTCCTCGCTGCCGACGCGCCCGCCTCGAGGCTTTGCAGCCGATGGCGGCGAGGCCTTGCGCGCACGCGTCTTTTGAGCGCGCGGCGGCGGCGCTTTTGCAGCACCCGCGCCGAGCCGCCGCTTGGCGCGCTTGGCCTTGGCCGGCGCCGGGGGGGACAGCGTGGCTTGGTAGCTGCGTCCTTTGGAGCGGGGGGCGGCCCGCTCGCCCTTGGCCGCTTTCCGAGCACGATCCATGCCTCGCCTCCGCCTCCTCCGCACTCCCGCTGCCACGCGGAAAATCGCCGCTATACCAAGCCGTTACCGGAAAGTGGCGCGCCCGTTGCGGCAACCGTCGCACGGCCGCCCCGCGAGCGTCAAGACGACCCGCGGCCGATACCCCCGCTCGGCGGCCGACGGTGGTATCGCGCGCGCGCCTTGCCCTATAGTCGAGGCCCGGACCCGGCACAGGCGCGCTAGCGCCGCGCACGCCATGCCCCGGAAATTGTCTTTCCCTGCGAGGAGCAAACGCGATGGCCGAGACCCCGCCCCTTCTCGAGGTCGACGGTGTCACGCTGCAGTACAAGACGCGTCACCACCTCATCACCGCGACCTACCGGATCGGCTTCAAGGTGCATGCGGCCGACCGCTTCGTGCTCCTCGGCCCCTCGGGGTGCGGCAAGTCGACGCTGCTCAAGGCCGTCGGCGGCTACCTGGCCCCGGTCGAGGGCAGCATCCGGCTCAAGAACCAGGTGATCCGCCGCCCCGGCCCCGACCGCATCATGGTCTTCCAGGAGTTCGACCAGCTCCTGCCGTGGAAGACCGTGAAGGAGAACGTCGCCTTTCCGCTCGTGGCCGCGCGCGGACTGCCCGCGAGGCAAGCCCGCGACAGGGCGATGCAGGCGATTGCGAAGGTCAGCCTCGTCAAGTTCGCCGACAACTATCCGCACACGCTCTCCGGCGGCATGAAGCAGCGTGCCGCCATCGCGCGCGCGTTGGCGATGGAGCCGGACATCCTCCTCATGGACGAGCCCTTCGCAGCACTCGACGCGCTCACGCGCCAGAGAATGCAGGAGGAGCTGCTGCAGCTCTGGGAGGGCACGCGCTTCACGGTCCTCTTCGTCACCCATTCCATCCCCGAGGCAATCAAGCTGGGGAACCGCATTCTGCTCTTGAGCCCGCACCCCGGGCGCGTGCGGGCCGAGCTCAACAGCGACGGGACCGATGCGACCGACCCAGAGAGCGGGCTCAAGCTCTCGGAGCGCATCCACCGCATCCTCTTTGCCGACGCCGATGCGCCAAGCGAGGTGGCCTATGCCTAGTGTCGAGCCCTCTCGTCCGGATTTCGTCACGCCGGGCATCGATCAGCCGATGGCCGCCGTGATCGAGAAGCCCCTCACGCTCGCCGAGCGCCTCTATGGCAGCGCCTTCTCGCGCAAGCTCGCCATCCTCGCGCTCCTCTGCGTCGTCTGGCAGATTTATGCCGCCTCGCTCGACAACCCGCTTCTGCTGCCGAGCTTCGCGGCCACCGCCGAGGCGCTTTTCCAGGCGATCCTCTCGGGCGGCTTGCTCGCGCGCGCGGCACTCTCGCTCAAGGTCCTGCTCATGGGTTACGCGGCCGGCCTGGCGCTCGCCATGCTGCTGAGCGCACTAGCCGTGAGCTCGCGCATCGGCAGCGATCTGCTCGAGACGCTCACCGCGATGTTCAATCCGCTGCCCTCGATCGCGCTTCTGCCGATCGCGCTCCTCTGGTTCGGCCTCGGCAACGGCAGCACCGTCTTCGTCCTCATCCATTCGGTGCTGTGGCCGGTGGCGCTCAACACCCACGCGGGCTTCACCGCCGTCTCGACCACGCTGCGCATGGTGGGCCGCAATTACGGCTTGAGGGGCCCGCGCTACGTCGCTCAGATCCTCGTCCCCGCCGCCTTCCCCAGCATCCTTGCGGGCCTCAAGATCGGCTGGGCCTTCGCCTGGCGCACCCTCATCGCCGCCGAGCTCATCTTCGGCGTCACCTCGGGCTCGGGCGGGCTCGGCTGGTTCATCTTCGAGCGCAAGAACGATCTCGACATCCCCGCCGTCTTCGCCGGGCTGGTGAGCGTCATCATCATCGGGCTCCTCGTCGAGAACGGCATCTTCCGCAACCTCGAGGCGGCCACCGTGCGCAAATGGGGCATGCAGCATTAGGCCCAATCAACATTCAGTTCGTCGTCATTCCGGAAGCTTAGGCGAGCCCCGGAAAAGTTTGCTTTTCCGGGTCGCGAGCCTTGCTATCCGGAATCCATGGTGACACCGGCGCAGGCCTAGCCATGGGTTCCGGATCGAGCAAATCCTTGTTCCACAAGGATTTGCTCGATCCGGAATGACGAAGCGCCAAAATGAATGTCGACTCGTCCTAGGGGAGGCGCACTGTCTCCACATCTCGGCCCCCTTACGGAATGAGGTAGAAGAGGACGCGAGCGCTCGGCGAGATTTGCTGGAGAAGATCGAAGTCGGCGAGGTTGCGGGTGAGCACGGTGCAGCCGTGCTTCTGCGCAGTGAAGAGCAGCAGGGCATCGTTGAGCGCGCGGCTGCGATCGGCGGGCGCATAATGTTGCAGCCGGGCAAGAATGCCGGCCGCGAGGGCGGCCTCGATCCAGGTTTGGGAATCGGGCGAGAGAGTGCGATGTGGGGGGCGCCGCTCGAGCGACCCTGCGATCGTCTCGATGGCGCTGCGGGTCCTTGCGTCTCTCGGATCGAGATGCCCTGCCGCGATGGCGAGCTCGGCGGCGGTGACGGGCGAATGCCAGAGCGTCGCCGCCCTCAGAAGCGTTTCGACGTCCGCCGGCAGGCGGCCTTGCAGCTCATCGATATAGACCGTGCTGTCGAGCAGAAGATTCTTCGGCGGCGGCCGCGACAGATCGACGAAGGGCAGGGTATCCCGGGGCCTTGCGGCCAAGCGGGCGAGGTGTTTGTGCGGCTTGAGCCGGCGCAGCGCGAGGCCGAGATCAGACGTCAAGATCGAGGTCCGCCGCGATCGAACCCCGGTGCGCGATCAGCCAATCGGCGTAGTCGTCCGCCGCCACGAGATTGGCGAGGGCCGCGGTCAAGAGCTCGGTATCCGAGGAGATGCCGGTCTTCGCCTTTGCCAGCTTGACCAGCGCGGGCGGCATCCGCCCCCGCACGACCACGCTCTTCCCGCCCTCGAGCAGGCCGGCGTCCCTCGCGAAGACGATGCTGTATTTGAGGCGATCGGGCGCCCTGCCAACGCGGCCGGCATGGCGCGCTACCTCGGCTGCAGCCGCCTTTGCGCCGGCACGCCGACGTTCCATTGCAGCCTTCTCTTTTGCGCGAGCCATCGTGGTCCTCCGTCGAATGTGCTACATTGTGTATAGATTTGTAGCACAAATGTCAATGACAGGGTCGAGCGCGGGCCCACTCAAGCTCTTGCTGGCTGATACGCCGGCTCGGTCACCCGCAGCTCGCCTGCTTCGCATCAGCCGGGCGGCGGGCGTATAATGAGGCGGGACGGCGGGGGAGGCAGGCGCATGAAGGTGACGCCGCTCGGCAAGCATCTCGGCGCGCGCATCGACGCGCTCGATCTCGCGGGCGGCCTCGACGAGGCCGCCTTCGCGGCCCTCGAGCACGCCTTCCACCGCTACGGCGTCGTCGCCATCTCGGAGCAGCACTTCGGCGAGCAGGCGCTCATCGACTTCAGCCGCCGCTTCGGGGCGCTCGAGCTCAACGTCGCGAGCTCCTTCCACCACCCCGAGTTCCCTTACGTCAACATCCTCTCGAACAAGCGCAAGCCCGACGGCACGCCGCTCGGCTCGCCCGATGCGGGGCAAGGCTGGCATGCGGACATGTCGTACAACGCGACCCCGGCGCGCGCCTCGATCCTCTATGCCCTCGAGGTGCCGATGCGCGACGGCGCGCCGCTCGGCGACACGCTCTTCGCCGCCACCGCGGCCGCCTACGACGCCCTCGATCCGGCGCTCGAGTCGCGCCTCGAAACCCTCGAGGCCGTGCACCACTTCTCGAAGTTCTACGACTACATGATCCGCGCGAAGGGCTCGCCGCGGCCGCCGCTGAGCGAGGCGCAGAAGGCCTCCAAGCCCCCCGTGCGCCATCCCCTGGTGGTGCGCCATCCCTTCACGGGGCAGAAGCACCTCTACGCCGATCCCGGCTATACCGTCGAGATCGTCGGCCTGCCGGCGCGCGCGAGCCGGGAGCTCCTCGACTTCCTCTTCGAGTTCCAGACCCGAGCGGAGTTCCAGTACCGCCACAAATGGCGGGTCGGCGACGTCCTCATGTGGGACAACATCGCGACCATCCATATGGCGACGGGCGGCTACGCGGCGCACGAGCACCGCCTGATGTGGCGCACCCAGGTGCTCGGCGACCCGGCGCGCTACGCCGCCGCGAACCCCGTCCGCGACTCCGTGCCAAGCTAAGGAAAGATTTTCACCACGGAGACACGGAGGACACGGAGAAGCCATCTGGATCGCTTCGCCTTCGGCTCGCGATGACGGGTTGAGTTCGTCATTGCGAGGAGGCGAAGCCGACGAAGCAATCTAGGGGAGAGTTATTCTCCGTGCTCTCCGTGTCTCCGTGGTGAAACCTTTTTCGTCTAGACGATGGGGTTCTCCAGCACGCCGATGCCGGGGATTTCCATGCGCACGACGTCGCCGGGCTCGAGGTAGCGCGGCGGCTTGCGGAAGGCGCCCACGCCCGCGGGCGTGCCCGTCGCGATCACGTCGCCGGGCAGCAGCGTCACATAGGCCGAGAGGTAGGCGATCAGCGCCGGCACCGGGAAGATCATGTCCCGCGTGGACGCGCGCTGCACCTCCTCGCCATTCACGAAGCAGCTGAGCGGGATGTCGGCCACGGAGGCGAACTCGTCGGGGGTGGCAAGCGAGGGCCCCATCGGGCAGAAGCCGTCCATGCTCTTGGCGAAGCTCGTCTGCGGCGGGCTCACGTCGAACTGGAGCTCGCGCGCGCTCACATCGTTGAGGATGGTATAGCCGGCGACGTGCGCAAGGGCATCTCGCTCGTCGATGTCGCGGCCCGGCGTGCCGATGACGACCGCCAGCTCCGTCTCGTAGTCGAGCTTCGCGACCGACGGCGGCTTGCGGATCGGCGTGCCGGTGCCGATCACGGAAGTGGAGAGCTTGACGAAGATGCGCGGCTTCTCCTGCCGGGCGAGCCCGCCCTCCGCCGCATGCGCGCCATAGTTGCGCCCGACCCCGAGGATCTTGCCGGGCCGCGGCACGGGGGCGAGGAGGCGGACCGCGGCAAGCGCGTGGCGCACCCTACTCGAGCGCGAGCGCAAGCCGACCGCGAGTGCCTCGCGCGCACGCGCGATGCCCGCCGGGCCGAGCGCGAGGAGTGCGATCATCGAGGACGGCATGGCCTCGCTCGCCGCCCTGAGATCGACGACGCTCTCCTCCGCAAGCGCGCCGAGGCGCGCGGCCGCGAGTGCCGTCTCCTCTGGGGTGGCGGCCAAGCCCGGCGGCAGGCCAGGGGGCAGGAAAGTCACGAGCCTCACGGGCGTTCCCGCGCTCAGCTTCCCGGCAGTTGGGCGATCTCGGGGAAGAAGAGCTCCTGCCACGAGGCCGGCTTCTCCTTGATGGTGCCGACCTCATACATGAAGAGCGCGAACTTCATGGTTTGCTCCGGCGTCATGGTCCATTTGACCTGCGGGCCGGCGATGATGCCGGCCACCATGTCGAGGGGAAGCTTCGACTTCGAGTCCTCGATCCAAAGTGCAGCACCCGCGCGCTTGTCCGCATTCAGGATCTGCGTCGCCTCCTCGAGTGCGGCCATGAGCGCCTGGTAGAGCTTCGGGTTCTCGTCGTGGAACTTGCGCGAGGCCCAGGCGACGGTGAAGCTGTGCGAGCCGCCGAGCACGTCGAAGGAGTTGAGCACCGTGTGGATGCCGGGGGTCTCTAGCTGCTGGTACTGGAAGGGCGGCACGCTGAAGACGCTGTCGAAGGCGCTGCCGCCGGAGATGAGCCCGATGGTGGCATCGGGTGGGGAGAGCGACACCGTCAAATGGTCGAGCTTGGCGAAGTTCTCCTTGCCGAAGGCCTCGGCCGCCGCCATCTCGAGCGTCACCGCCTGCACCGAGACCTTGACCGCGGGAAGTGCGATGCGGTCGGCATCGCTGAAGTCGCGCACGCTCTTGACGTTGGCATTGCGCGTGTTGAGGAGGAAGGGTTGCGAGCTCAATGCCGAGACGCCCCGCGCCTCCTGTGCCGTGCCCTTGGTCTTGGCCCATAGCGTCACCAACCCAGGAACGCCCCCCGAGACCACGTCGACGTTGCCCGAGATGAGTGCGGTGTTCATGGCATCCGGGCCGCTGAAGGTCGACCACACCGTCCTCACGTCGCCGAGACCGAGCGCCTTGGCGTGCTTCTCGATGAGGTGCCGGTGCTCGAGGATGTTGAGCTGCACGTAGCCCATGGAGAACTGCTTGGCGAGACGGATCTCGCTGGCCTCGGCGCGGGCCGCGCGCGGGGCGCTTGCGATGAGCGCCGCCGCCAAGGCGCAGGCAAGGATTGCGACAATCTGCGAATGCTTCCCCGACATGCTTCCTCCCCGGCAATAGCCTATGTGTGCCGGCACCCCGGACGAAAGACGCGCGGCCCTTTGCGGAGTGCGGCCTTAGTGTCCCGATTCGAAAGTTCGTTCCACCCGATGATAACCGTCATTGCGAGCGCAGCGAACCCCGGCGTACGCCGGGGCAGCGCCCAGTGGAAATTCCTCCCTGGATTGCTTCGGCGCCCTTCGGCCGCCTCGCAATGACAAGTGTTTTCCTGATGTCATGAGCTTCGGAACCAGGACATTAGGTGCGGCGTCTATTCCGCGGCCTTCTCGGCGACGCTCGCTTCCGCGCGATCGAGCTCCTCCGCCAATGCCCGTGAGACCCGCGAGAGCGGCAGACGGCACTCGGCCGAGCGGATGAGGCCCCGGCGCCACAAGCAGTGCTTGATCGGCATCGGGTTGGCTTCCTTGAAGAGGAGCGGCACCAGGGTCTCGAGTCGGGACCAGATGGCACGCGCGCCGCGATGGTCGTTCGCCATCATCCGCTCATGGACGCCGACGAAGAGCTCGGTCCTGAGATGGGAGGAGGCCAGGATGCCGCCGTCGGCACCATGCGCGAGCATCGTATAGAAATAGGGGTCCTCCCCGGTCATCACCGCGAATCCCTTGGGCCGCCGGCGCAGGAGCTCGATCGATTGGGCGAGATTGCCGGAGGAATCCTTGACGCCGACGATGTTGGGCAGCCCGGCGAGCTCCAAAAGCGTGTCGTTCGCCAGGTTGACGCCCGTGCGGTAGGGGATGTTGTAGATGATGATCTCGCGGTCGGTCGCCTCGGCGATGCGCGTGAAATGCTCGCGCATCCCCTCCTGGCTCGGCCGGTTGTAATAGGGACAGACCGAGACGATGCCGGGGAACGCGTAGCGCTCGAGCCGCTTCAGCGACTTCACGACCTTCTTGGTCGCATTGCCGCCGACGCCCACGAAGACCGGCACCCGGCCCGCGACGACGCTCACGGTGCGCTCGACGATCGCCCCCATCTCGTCGTCCTCGATGGTCGGGCTCTCGCCGGTGGTGCCGAGCGGGAAGATGCCCGCAACACCCTTGCCGAGGGCGTGCTCGAGCACGCGCTCGTAGCTCGCGAAATCGACCTCGCCATCGAGGAACGGCGTGATGACGGGCAACCACACGCCCGAGATTTTCGC
>DATEQI010000290.1:0-7577 GCA_035272805.1 Alphaproteobacteria bacterium
TGGTGCCGAGGTGCCGAAGCCGCCGCGCCGCTACTGGCAGGAGATGACGAGCGCGGAAATCGCCGCCCTCGAGGGGGCAAGCGTCGTTGCTATCCTTCCGCTTGCCGCGATCGAGCAGCACGGCCCCCATCTTGCCGTCGCCGTCGACGCGGTGATCAATGAGGGCGTGCTCGCGCGCACGCTCGAGCTCGTGCCCGAGCCGCTCCCGCTCACCGTGCTGCCGGCCCTCGCCGTCGGCCGCAGCGACGAGCACGAGGATTTTCCGGGCACGCTCTCGCTCAGCCCCGAGACCGCCCTCCGTCTCTGGGAGGAGGTGGCCGATGGGGTGGCGCGCGCCGGTATCCGGAAGCTCGTGCTGTTCAACAGCCACGGCGGCCAGTCGCAGCTCCTCGACATCGTCGGCCGGCGCCTGCGCAGGAAGCACGGGATGCTGGTCGTCCAGGTCAACCTCTATCGCCTGTGGGACGCGCGCCGCTTCTTCGACGAGAACGAGGTCACGCACGGCATCCACGGAGGTGCGGTCGAGACCTCGCTCATGCTTCATCTCCGGCCCGATCTCGTGCGCCGCGGCAGGCTGCGGAATTTCGCGCCGAGCTCGGCGGCACTGGCCAAGCGCTACAAGGCGATCGGTGCCCATGGCCGCGTGCCCTTCAGCTGGCTCGCCCAGGACTTGCATTCCTCGGGGGCCGCGGGCGACGCGCGCTTGGCGAGTGCGCAGCGCGGCCGCGCCCTGCTGGAGGAGGCCGCCACCCGCTTGGCCGCCATTCTCGTGGAGACCGCACGCCTGCCGCTCGCGACGCTCAAGGGGCGCCCGCCGCGAAAGCGCATTTAATACGCGGAATGATACGTGCGTGAGACACCCCCCACCCTGACCCTCCCCCTCAAGGGGGGAGGGGAAGTGCATGGCATAGCAACTAAGTCCCCCTCCCCCTCGAAGGGGGAGGGTGGGGTGGGGGTGACGCGCGGGTTCATGGAGGTTGGCTATAAATTTCATCCAGGCGACGGCCGCAATGCTCGCGCGGGCGGCAGGAGGATGACATGGCGAGAGCGCGAGTGACGCGCCGCGGCTTCTTGAACCTGGTCGGCAGGGCCGGCGGTGCCACGGCACTCTATGAGACCATGGCGGCGATGGGGCTCCTGCCGGTGCCGACCGCCTATGCGGGCCCGCCTGAGCTGCCGCACGGCTCGGGGACCGGCACGCGTGTCGTCATCCTCGGCGCCGGGATCGCCGGCATGACGGCCGCCTACGAGCTCGCGCGCGCGGGCTATCGCTGCACCATCCTCGAGGCGCGCGAGCGCACGGGCGGGCGCAACTGGACGCTCCGCCGCGGCGACTTCGTGGAGGAGCTCGACAGCCGGCAGCGCAGCACCTTCGCCGCCGGGCGGGAGATGTATTTCAATCCCGGTCCGGCGCGCATCCCCCAATATCACCAGGCGCTCCTCGGCTATTGCCGGAAGTTCGGCGTGGCGCTCGAGGCTCGCGTCAACGACAATCGCAACGCCTTCTTGCAGAGCGACAAGGCGTTCGGCGGGCGTCCGGTGCGCGCGCGCCAGTTCATCAACGACGGCCGCGGCTACATCGCCGAGCTCCTCGCCAAGGCGGTCAACCAGCACGCACTCGACGAGGCGGTGACGGCCGACGACCGGGAACGCTTCCTCAACATGGTGCGCCAGTTCGGGGCCCTCGATCGCGACTTCCGCTACAAGGGCTCGCCGCGCGCGGGCTTCGGCGAGTGGCCGGGGGCCGGCGATCAGCCCGGCAAGCTGCTGGCACCGCTCGCGCTCAGCGAGATGCTGCGCACGGAGTTCGCCTACTTCCAGATCAATTGGGGGGACCTCATCGATTTCGCGCCGACGATGCTGCAGCCGGTGGGCGGGATGGACCGCATCGCGCGCGCCTTCGAGCGACGCGTGCATCCCATGCTCCGCCTGGGGGCGGAGGTGCGCGAGATCCGCCGCGCGAGCGAGGGGGTGCGCGTCCTCTATCGCCGGCGCGGGAGCGGGCGGCTCCATGCGCTCCAGGCGGATTTCTGCATCGTAACACTTCCGCTCTCGGTGCTCGGGACCGTCGCCGCCGATTTCTCGCCCGCCTACAAGGCGGCCATCGCTTCCGCGAGCTACGGAAAAGCGGTCAAGCTCGCCTTCCAGGCGAAGCGCCGCTTCTGGGAGGAGGACGACGGCATCTACGGCGGCATTTCCTGGACCGACCAGGACATCACGCAGATCTGGTATCCGACGGGGGGCTACCACGGCCGCACAGGCATCCTGCTCGGCGCCTTTGTCTGGACCGACGCCATCGCCGAGCGCTTCGGCGCCCTCAAGCCGGACGAGCGCAACCGGCTTGCCGCCCTGAGCGGCGCCAAGCTCCATGCGAGCTATGCCGAGGAGGTCGAGCACGGCATCTCCGTCGCCTGGGCCAAGGTCCCCTACAATCTCGGCGCCTGGGTCCATTGGACGCAAGAGGGCCGGAATACGGCCTACAAGACGCTCATCGAGCCCGACGGGCCGATCTATCTTGCGGGCGAGCATATGAGCTACGTCACCGCCTGGCAGGAGGGTGCCGTGCTCTCGGCCCAGGCCGTGGTGCGCGCTCTCGCCGAGCGCGTGCGGAGCCGCAAGGCCTAGCGATTTCACGGCCGCGTCATGCGGTTAAAGGGACTCCGGTGGCATTGGATTTCATGCTAACCTTTTAAGTTAGAACTTTGCCGCACCCGGAGACGACCGTCATTGCGAGCGAAGCGAAGCAATCCAGTGCACTTGGTGCAAAACACTTCCTGGATTGCTTCGGCGCCCTTCGGGCACCTCGCAATGACAAGTTTGGTGAGGCGGCACGGCCGGCCGCAGGATGGAGGATGTCGCGATGAGCGCACGCACGGCAACCTTGACGACGGCCAAGAGATCGGTGCGCGGGCAGGTCTCCGCCGAGGAGTGGCGCGTCCGCGTCGATCTCGCCGCCTGTTATCGCCTCATCGCGCACTACCGCTGGGACGACCTCGTCTTCACGCATATTTCCGCGCGCGTACCCGGAGCGGAGCGCGCTTTCCTCCTCAATCCCTACGGCATGATGTTCCAGGAGATCACCGCCTCCTCGCTGGTGAAGGTCGACTTCGACGGCAACGTCCTCATTCCGAGCGAGTACGGCATCAATCTTGCGGGCTACACCATCCACAGCGCCGTCCAGATGGCGCGGCCCGACGTGGCGTGCGTGATCCACCTGCATTCGCGCGATGGTGCGGCCGTGTCGGCGCAGAAGGACGGCTTGCTGCCGCTCACCCAGACGGCCATGATCGCGCGCGCGTTCCTCGCCTACCACGACTACGAGGGGATCGCGCTCGATCTCGACGAGCGCGAGCGGCTGGTCGAGGACCTCGGCGACAAGTGCCTCATGATGCTCCGCAATCACGGCACGCTCGCCTGCGGACCATCCGTCGCGGAAGCCTTCGCGCGGATGTTCACCCTCGAGCGCGCCTGCGAGATGCAGGTGGCAGCCCTCGCCGGCGGCCGCGAGCTCACCATGCCGTCTGAGGAGGTGCAGCAGCTCGTCGCGCGCCAAGTGCAGAGGAACTCGGACGCCGACCGGCCGGGCGAGCTCGCCTGGCCGGCGCTCCTGCGCATGCTGGATCGCCAGGACCCGAGCTACAAGGATTAGCCACGCCGACGCCGAGGAGCGTGGCAAAGCGCCGCAGCCCCCTCCGCTTGTGCGGCGAGGCCGGTTCCGCTACAGCTTTCGGTTATGTTCCTCGCCGACCTTTGGTACTTCGCGCTGCCCGGCAAGCGTTTGAAGCCGGGGCGAACGGTCGGGGTGACCCTTCTCGGCGAGCCTCTGCTGCTCGGCCGGGCGCGCGATGGCAGGGCCTTCGCGCTCGCAGGCCTCTGTCCCCATCGCGGCACTCCGCTTTCGCACGGCCGCTTCGACGGCGGCGAGATCGAGTGCTGCTATCACGGCTGGCGCTTCAATACCGAGGGGCGGTGCACGACCATTCCGTCCCTCATCGACGAGGATGGTGCCGATCTTTCCCGCATTCACGTGAAGCGCTACCCGTGCCGCGAGGTGCAGGGCAATCTGTGGGTCTACTTCGGCAAGGAGAGCGGTGCCTTGCCCGAGGTGCCGACCGTGCCCGAGATCGGCGAGTGCCGCGCCAAGATCTTCGAGGACATGCTTTTCGCCTGCCACCTCGACCACGCGGCCGTCGGGCTGATGGATCCGGCGCACCGCGCCTTCGTGCACGGCTCGGGCTGGTGGCGGCGGCCCCAGGCGATGCGCGAGAAGGCGTGCCAGATCGAGCCGGTCGAGCTCGGCTGGCGCGTGGGGCGCCACAAGACGAGCGACGGCTACGGGCTTCTCGGACGCGAGGCGACGGCCGAGATCACCTTTCGTCTGCCGGGCGTGCGCATCGAGCAGGTCAAGGCGGGCGGCCGTGTACTGTGCCATTTGACCGCGCTGACGCCGGTGAGCGAAAGCGAGACGCGCGTCAATCACGCGGTTTATTGGACGGCACCTGGGCTCTCGGTACTGAAGCCGGCCATACGCGCCTCGGTGCGGCGCATGCTCGGAGAGGACCGGCGCATCCTCGAGCTCCAGCAAGCGGGGCTCGAGCACGGGCCAGAGCTCATGCTGATCGGCGACGCGGACGTGCAGGCGAGGTGGTACTACGCGCTCAAGGACGGTTACGCCGCGGCGCGCGAGTTGGGCCAATCCTTCCGCAATCCGCTCAAGGAGCGCACCCTCGCCTGGCGCGGCTGAGGCGCGTCCTCCGCCGCGAGGGTAGCCAAGCCTCAGCTCGCCAAGCGGTAGTCCTTGAACTGCTCGCGCAAGCGCGTCTTCTGGAACTTGCCCGTCGTCGTCTTCGGGATCTCGTCCACGAACTCGATCGCATCGGGCAGCCACCAGTTCGCGAACTTGGTGGCGAGGAAGTCCTTGAGCTCCGCCGCCGTGGCGCTCGCCCCCTTCTTGAGCACGACGCAGGCGAGCGGGCGCTCCTGCCACTTGGCGTGGGGGATGGCGATCACCGCCGCCTCGAGCACGGCCGGGTGACCCATGAGCGCGTTCTCGAGATCGACCGAGCTGATCCACTCGCCGCCCGACTTGATCAGGTCCTTGGTTCGGTCGGTGATCTTGATGTAGCCCTCGGCGTCGATGTTGACCACGTCGCCGGTGCGGAGCCAGCCGTCCTCGGTCCAGGTCTTGCTCTTCTCCTCGGGGTTATAGTAGGAGGCGGCGACCCAGGGTCCGCGCACCTGCAGCTCGCCCACGCTCTCGCCGTCCCATGGCGCCTCGCCCTCGTCGTTGATCACGCGCACCTCGACGAAGGGAAGGGCGATGCCCTGCTTGGCGCGATAGGCATAGCGGGTGTCGGCATCGGCCTGGTCGAGGCGCGGCTTGATGGTGCCCATGGTGCCGACCGGCGACATCTCGGTCATGCCCCAGGCGTGGATGATGGTGATGCCGAGCTCGTCGAAGGCGCGCAGCATGGCCTCGGGGCAGGCCGAGCCGCCCACGAGCAGGCGCATGTTGGGCGGGAGGGGATATTTCGCGCGCTCCCGGCGCAAGAGGTCGAGCACGCCGAGCCAGATGGACGGCACGCCGCCGGCGCACGTCACCCCCTCGCGCGAGAAGAGGTCGAGGAGGCTCTCGGCGTCGAGGTGCGGTCCCGGCATCACCAGCTTGGCACCGGTGAGCACGGCGCCGAAGGGGATGCCCCAGGCATTGGCGTGGAACATGGGCACGACCGGGGCCAGGGTCTGGCGCATCGAGAAATTGAGCACGTCGGGCAAGGAGATCGCCATCGTGTGCAGCACCATCGAGCGGTGGCTGTAGGCGACGCCCTTGGGCCTGCCCGTGGTGCCCGAGGTGTAGCACATGCCGCAGGCCTCGTTCTCGTCGAGCTCGGGGAAGCGGAAATCGCCGCTGGCCGTCTTGAGGAAGGCCTCGTAGTCCTCGTAGCCTTGGGGGATGGGCTTGCCGGTGAGCGAGACCACGAAGACGCGCTCGAGCTTCACCTTGTCGCGGAAGCGCTCGTAGAGCGGCAGGAGCACGTCGTCGACGATGAGGAAGCGGTCGCCCGCGTGGTTGGCGATATAGGCGATGTCGTCGGGCGAGAGGCGCAGGTTGAGGGTGTGGAACACCCCGCCCGCGGCGGGGATGCCGAAATAGGCCTCGACGTGGGCGTAGTGGTTCCACATCAGGGTGGCGACCCGCTCGCCGCGCTTGAGCCCGGCCTTGGCGAGGGCCTCGGCGAGCCGATGCGCGCGCCGGTAAAGGTCGGCATAGCGGTGGCGGTGCAGCGACTTGTCGGGCAGGCGGGAGACGATCTCGACCTCGCCGTGGAGCTTGCCCGCGTGCTCGAGCATCGCGCTCAAGGTCAGCGGGAAGCGCATCATGGTGCCTAGCATGGGTCCTCCCTCGCGTCGTCGTCTTGTCGTTGAGCGTTATCAAACCCCGCCCGCCCCGAGGGCGCAAGGGATAAGCGGGGGCGCGGCGCAAGGCAATTCGAGCCTGCTCCTACCGGAGCGGCTCGTGCTTGCCGTAGTCCTCTCTGTCCATGGCCGCGAAGCCGTACCGCGGATAGACCTCGCGGGCGCGCGCGAGGAAGAACTCGAGAAAGGCCGCCTGTGCCTTGGCATGGAGCGGGTTCCGCACCTTGGCGATTGCGATCGTCGAGGCGTATTGCTCGGCACCGGGTACCTCGACCGTCGCGAAAAACTGCGGGAAAGTACGGCTGTAGTAGAGCGCCAGATGGCGGAAGATGAGGCCGGCATCGGCATAGCCGGCCACCAGGGCGTCCGGTACGTCACGATGCTGGATGCCGAGCCGGCCGGGGAAGTCCGCGACCTCGTTCGCGATCACGAGCCGCGCGCCGTCCGTTCCCAGGAGGCCGGCGAGGGCCCGGAGATAGAGCCCGCGCGCGCCCGGCTCGGCCGGCGATGCCAGCACGAGACGGAGGCCCGGGCGCTCAAGGCCGGCGAGGCTCAAGACGGCGTTCGCGTCGTCGCGACGAATGAGCAGCGCCATCCCGCGGTTGCGCGCGAAAAGCTGCGCCTCGTCTCGAGCCACGTGGATTTTGGCGAGCTCTCTGAGGGGTGCTAACCCGCCCATGAGGACATCGGGAAAGAGGCCGGAGCGGCGGCTCACCGCGAGGGTCATGTTGCCGAGCGTGAGCGCACCGTGCGCGATGCTTCCTACGATCATTGGCTGCGGCAGGCTCACCACCACGATGTTGTCGAGTGCCAGGCCGGCGAAGCGTGGATCGCGCTTCGCCCAGGCGGGGAAGGCGCCGAGAATGTCCGGGCTCAGTAGGGCCGGAAAATGGTTGCCCTCGGTGAAGATGACGAGGCCGGTAGGGGCACCGATGCGGCCGACCACATCGGGCACGCTGTCGGTAGCACCGTTGAGATTGGGGACACCGGGCCGAGGGGCCGAAGCTTGCGGCCATACGAGCGTGCCGTGCTGTGGGGCCTCGCCGGGTGCTGCGAGAGTGGCACTCGACGGCCCTGCCAAGAGCACGGCCGCCAAGAGCGCCCGAGCGACGCTGCGGGCGGCTCGCCGCGTCACGGCGCCGCACGGAAGGCGCTGGTGA
>DATEQI010000291.1:0-4438 GCA_035272805.1 Alphaproteobacteria bacterium
CCGTGCTGGTCGTCGTGGAAGACCGGGATGTCGAGGAGGGCGCGCAGGCGCTCCTCGATCATGAAGCACTCGGGCGCCTTGATGTCCTCGAGGTTGACGCCGCCGAAGGTGGCGCCCAGGAAGCGCACGCAGTTGACGAACTCGTCTACGTCGCGGGTCGAGATCTCGAGATCGATCGCGTCCACGTCGGCAAAGCGCTTGAAGAGGACGGCCTTGCCCTCCATCACCGGCTTGGCGGCGACCGCACCCAGATCGCCCAGGCCCAGGACCGCGGTGCCGTTGGTGATGACCGCGACGATGTTGCCCTTGGCCGTGTAATCGTAGGCGAGCGCCGGATCGCGCGCGATCGCCAGGCACGGCACCGCCACCCCCGGCGAGTAGGCGAGCGACAGGTCGCGTTGCGTGGTGAGCGGCTTGGTCGCCCGGATCTCGATCTTGCCCGGCCGGCCCGAGGCGTGCATGAGCAGCACCTCCTCGTCGGTCACGGTGATGGTGCGTTTCCCGCCTGTCGCGTCCATGGCTCGTTCTTCTTTTCGCTTATGAGGTCGCCCAAGAGAGGAGCATGTGCCCGCAGCAACGGGCATTCCCGCGCCGCATCCCGCTTGAGCATAGCCCCTCGCCTTACCGGCTGTTAAGCGCGAAGTCGGGGCGTGCTAGCGTTCCGATTCCAGCACTTCATCCCCTCTTCGTCATGCCCGCGAAAGCGGGCATCCAGTGCTGTGGCTCCTGGATTCCGGCTCTCCGCTTCGCGGAGCCTGTCCTCGGGCCGGCCAGAGGCCGGACCCCGCGGAGCCGGAATGACGACCCCCAGGATCCGGACTAAGTGTCGAAAACACAACCCTAGCGCTGGCCCAGCAATCTCCGCACCGGCTCGGCGAGGCCCCTTGCCGCGAACGGGTTCAAGATGGCGATGCCGCCGATGCGGGTGCCGCCCGCCATGTCCTCGGAGAGGATGGTGGTGCAGCCGGCCTCGGCAGCGGTGGCGAGGAGGAGTGCGTCCCAAAAGGACGCGCGCCCGGCCGTGGCATCGCCTAAGGCCGTGCGCAGGGCCGTCGCCGATGCGGCGGCGGAGGGAAAGATCTCCAGCCAATCGCTCGCCTGCGCCGCGGCGTCCGCCGGCGGAACCAGGCCCTTGCGCGTGACCGCAGCATAGAACTCGGAGAGCGCTTGCAAGGTCAGCCAGCACTCGCACTCGGCCGCGCGGTCGACGATCTCGGCGGCAAGCGCGTGCCGCTCTCCGGCAGCACTGTCAATGCTGTAGATGAGGATATTGGTGTCGAGCGTGAAGCGCTCAGTCGTGACGCTCATGGAGGGTTGCTCGCTCGAGCGGGCCCGCGCCCAGCGGCCAGCCCTTTTCCATGCGCGCGCGCGCGCGCGCGCGTGCCGCCAGTTGCTCCGCCGTGAGGATGCGGCGGCCGGCGATCGGTACCAGGCGCGCCACCGGCCTGCCGTTGCGGGTGATGACGAAATCCTCGCCCGCCTCGACCGCGCGAATGCAGCGGGCGAAGGACTGGTTGGCCTCGCGCAGTGTTAGCTTTTTGCTCATCGGCGGCGCTCGCTTGATGACGATCTCATATGTAGCACGACGCCGTGCTACTTTCAATCGCGCCGCGTCCGGTGGGTACTGACGGTCGCGCCAGTCATCCGAGGGGAAGGGGAAATTCAATCTGGCTTCGCCTTCCAGCTCTCACTTCGAGCACTGGAAGACCTGCACCTCGCAATCCTTGCCGCCGCCGTTCACGCACTTGCTCTGGGCGTCCGCGCGCGCCTGCCCTTCGCTATCGCCAAGGCCCCAAAAGGCGGTCGTGCCTTCGCCCGAGGCCACCGCTCCGCATTTGCGGTCGAACCACACCATCACTTCGCAATCGTCGCCGTGCTGCGCGCAGGTCTGCATGGCGACGCTTTCCGCTTTCGCCTGGCTGCCCCAACGATAGGAGGAACCCCAGGCCCTGCTCGTGCGGCCATAAGCAATGGCGCCATAGCTGTTGGCAGGGACGTCGGGCGTGCAAGTGCTCGTCATCGTGTGCTCGCTGCAATTGCCCTGAATATAGTTACTGCACTGGTACGAGTATGTGCAGGCGGCCCGCGCCGGCCCAGGTTGCGCCACCACGCCGAGGAAAACGCTCAAGGCCGGAAGAAAGAGCAATCGCAGCTTCATGAGAATAACCCCCCGTCAGGGACGGTCGCATACGGCATGGCCCGGTTTCAACCGACATCCCTCAGATGGCCGAGCAAACCAGCGCTTCCTTGGAGAGAGTGCGCCCATCGCGGCTGCCGACAAAGCGGCCCCTGCCGGCGAGTAGTCATGGCAAAGACGGCAGCCGCGCGCCTCGCGGCCAAGCTCCCGCCATGCTATGGTGCCGCCGGCACTTGCCCGATCCCAACAGCTCTCGTGAGGAGCGCCTTGCCGTCCCCCGCGGAGCCCGTGAGCGAGACACCCTCCCCCCCGCCTCGGCCCGAGGCGACGGCGCTTTCGGCCAGCCCCATGATGGCCCAGTACCTCGAGGTCAAGCGCGCGCACCCGGACTGCCTGCTCTTCTACCGCATGGGCGACTTCTACGAGATGTTCTTCGAGGACGCGGTCAAGGCCGCGAAGGCGCTCGACATCGCCCTCACCAAGCGCGGCCGGCACGAGGGCGAGGACATCCCCATGTGCGGCGTGCCGGTGCACGCGGCCGATGCCTATCTCTCGCGCCTCATCCGCCAGGGCTTCCGGGTCGCCGTGTGCGAGCAGATGGAGGACCCGGCCGAGGCGAGGCGGCGCGGCGGCAAGGCGGTGGTGCGGCGCGAGGTGATCCGCATCGTGACGCCGGGGACGCTCACCGAGGACAGCCTGCTCGACGCGCGGCGGCACAATTATCTCGCCGCGCTTGCCGAGGCGGCGGGGGTCGCCGCCCTTGCCTGGCTCGACCTCTCGACCGGCGACTTCCATGTCCAGACGGTCGAGGCCGGCTCGCTCGCGGGCACGCTCGCGCGCCTCGAGCCGGGCGAGCTCATCCTCTCGGATCGTCTCTTGGCGCGGGAGTCGTTCGCGGCGGCGCTTGCCGACTGGCGCGCGCGCGCGACCCCGCAGCCCTCCTCGCGCTTCGACAGCGACAGCGGCCGGCGCCGGCTCGAGGCCTATTATCGCGTCAAGGCGCTCGACGGCTTCGGCAGCTTCGGCCGCGCCGAGCTCGCCGCCGCGGGTGCGCTCCTCGATTACGTCGAGCTCACCCAGAAGGGCAAGCTGCCGCGCTTCAAGGCGCTGCAGCAGATGCGGCCGGGGGCCGTGCTCGAGATCGATCCGGCGACCCGGCGCAACCTCGAGCTCGCGGCTTCGCTTTCGGGCGAGCGGCGCGGCAGCCTGCTTGCCGTCGTCGACCGCACGGCGACGGCGGGGGGTGCGCGTCTGCTTGCTCTCTACCTCGCCGCCCCCTTGACCGATCCTCAGGCGATCTCCGACCGGCTCGACATGGTGCAGTTCTTCGCGGCCAACGAGCGCCTGCGCGAGGACGTGCGCAAAATCCTCAAGGGCAGCCCCGATCTCGAGCGCGCGCTCTCTCGCCTGGCCCTCGGCCGCAGCGGTCCGCGCGACCTCGCGGCGGTGCGCGACGGCCTGCGCCTCGCGGCGGAGGCGAAGTCGGCACTCGCCGATCCGGGGCTGGCCGAGCCGCCCGCCGGGATCGCCACGGCGCTTGCCGAGCTCGGCGACCATGAGGCCTTGGTCGCGCGCCTCGCGGCGGCGCTCGCGGCTGGGCTTCCCCTCTTCGCGCGCGACGGCGGCTTCATCGCGAGCAACTACCATCCGGCCCTCGACAACGAGCGGATCTTGCGCGACGAGAGCCGGCGTCTCGTGGCGGCGCTTGAGGCGCGCTATCGCGGCGAGAGCGCCATCGCCTCGCTCAAGATCCGGCACAACAACGTGCTCGGCTACTTCATCGAGGTGACCTCGACGCACGCCGACAAGCTGCCCACGGGTGCGGCCGGGCCGTTCATCCACCGCCAGACCATGGCGGGTGCGGTGCGCTTCACCACGAGCGAGCTTGCCGAGCTCGAGGAGAAGATCGCGCGCGCCGCCGACAAGGCGCTCGCCCTCGAGCTCGAGCTCTTCGAGGAGCTCGTGGCCGCGGTCGTCGCGCGCGCCGAGGCGATCGCAGAGGCCGCAGCGGCGCTTGCCACCCTCGATGTCGCGGCAGGGCTGGCAACGCTCGCGCTCGAGCGGCGCTACGCGCGCCCGCTCGTCGACTTGAGCCTCGCCTTCGAGATCGCGGGCGGGCGCCATCCCACCGTCGAGGCGGCGCTCGAGGAAGGCGGGGGCAACGCCTTCGTCGCGAATGACTGCGCGCTGCCGCCCGAGCGCCGGCTCTGGCTCCTGACCGGCCCCAACATGGCCGGCAAGAGCACCTTCCTGCGCCAGAACGCGCTCATCGCCATCCTCGCGCAGATGGGCTCCTTCGTG
>DATEQI010000292.1:0-2849 GCA_035272805.1 Alphaproteobacteria bacterium
CGCTTGAGCGGCTCGATCGCCTCGCCGACGATCGGAATCTCGGTCGGACAGACGCGCTCGCATTCATAGCAGGACACGCACTTGAAGACCTGCGCCACCTCGTCGGCGAGCCGCGCGCGGTCGGCCTCGTCGCGCGGGTCCTGGGCCAGCTCGCTCAGCGCCACCAACAGGGCCGGACCGGCAAAGCCGCTGTCGGGCTGCTGCAGCACCGGGCAGGCCGATTGGCACGCCAGGCATTGGATGCAGTCGCGCAAGTGCGCGGTCGGCGCCATGTCCTGCTCCGAGAGCGGCTCGGGGAAGCCCGGGTAATCCCGCTTGCGCACGACGAGCGGGGAAAGCCTGGCCAGGAACGCCTCGAAGGGATCCCGCGAGGTCACCAGGTCGCGCACGAGCGGGAGGTTGCTCAGCGGCTCGATCGTCATCTCCGGCTCCGCCTCCTCCCAACAGGCGAGCTTGGGCGAGCCGTTGACGTTCACCGCGCAGGTGCCGCATTTCTTCGTGCCGCAGAGCCAGCGGTAGCCGAAATCCACCGCCTCGATCTCGTGAACGTAGTCGAGCACGTCCATGATGCGCATGCGCGGAGTGCGCGGCACCTCGTAGGATTCGTAGCGCGGCGCGCGATCGACCGCAGGATCGAAGCGGTAGATGCGGACCCGGACCTTGTCCGGCTCAGTAGTCTGCTTCGAAGAAAGGCTCACGACTTTTCTCCGGCGTCAGGTAGGGCGCGGGTATCGGCTGTATTCGCGACCGCCACTCGCCATTGACGCGGCTGACGATGTTGCGGCACATCCAGTTCTCGTTGTCGACGTAAGGGTAGTCCTCGCGGAAGAACGGCCCCCGGCTCTCCTTCCGGTTCAGCGCGGAGCGGATCGTCGCTTCGCAGGCATCCAGCATCGAGCACACGTCGAGTGCGTCCATCCACGCCGTATTCCAGCTCCTAGAGGTGCTCGGCAGGCTGAGGCGCGGCACCATCTCCTCGCGTGCCTGCCGCACCGCCGAGAGCGCCGTCTGCAGCTTCTGCTCGTTCTTGATGTAGCCGAGCTGCCACATGATCTCCCGGATGCGGAGCTTCGCCTGGATCGGCCGCATGCCGTCCGGGCCCGCGCGCAGGAAGCCGAACACCCGCCCCTCCTCCGCCCCGAGAGCCTGCTCGGAAAGCGGCCCCGCTCTACCCTCCAGCGCCGCCGCCGCCGCCGCTTCGCCCGACACCTTGCCGTCGTAGCTGCACGGGCCCACGCCGCCGAGATAATGACAGCCGAGGCCGCCCGCGATATAGAGGCCCGGCAGGCTCGTCTCCATGCGCGCCGTGTCGACGTTGATGCCGCCCTGGCGCATGTGCCAGGTAATGCCGCATTCGATGCGGTCCTTGCCCACGTCCAGGCCCAGCTTGCTCCAGATCTTCGCTTGGTGCTGGTAGGCGTTGGTGACCTCCGCCGGGATGTGGTCGTAGCCCGAGTAGTAGCCGCCGTCCCAGCGCGCCTTGCCCGCCATCACCTCTCGCGCGAGACGGCGGATCTGCTCGAAGTACGGCGCCGAGGCGCCGGGGCTGTGGGTCTTCTGCTCGTAGAAGATCTCGCCCACGGAGTTGTAGAGCCGCGAGGTCTCGCGCGTGCCCAGGAGCGGGTTGGGGTAGATGTGGTAGCGCATCCAGGCGCGCGGCTCGAGCACGTCGCTGACGTGCCACCACTGGATCTCCAGATTGGCGAGCTCGACGCCGACGCGCACCGCCATGGCGATGCCGTCCGCCGACTGCTCGCGCGTGCCCGTGGAGCGCGTCGCCAGGTAGTCCGAATGGCCGGTGGCCAGGATCGTGCTCTTGGCGGCGATGGCGAAGAAGCGGCCGCGGCGATAATCGAAGACCGTGGCGCCGACCACGCGCTCGCCGTCGGTCACCAGCGAGGTCACCGCGCATTCCTCGTGGACCGGGATGCCGCGGCGGAGGATCTCGCGCCTGCGCTTGTCCATGATGATGGGGCCCGTAGCACCCTGCTTGTGAACGACCAGCGCCGGCGTGCGGCTCTCGATCGCCATCAGGCGCCCCTCGGCGTCGCGCCGCCAGTAGACCCCCAGCCGCTCGAGATCGGCAAAGAACTCGGCGCGCATGTAGAGTCGCAGGCGTCGGCAATATTCCTGGTCCGTCAGGTAATGGTTGTAGTAGCGCACCATGCGGAGCATGAAGCGTTGGAAGTCGCGGGCTTTCTGCTCGGTGCTCGTGTCATGATCGGTGCTGGTGTCACGATACGGCACGTGGGCGGCGAAGATGGAGCAGCCGCTCTTGCCGAGCAGGCCCTTCACGACCATGGTCACGCGAGCACCCCGATCGGCGGCCTTGAGCACGGCATTCGATCCGGCCGCACCGCCGCCGATCACCAGGACATCCGTATCGAGCACGTCAACCATTACAGCACTCCCGCGCGCTCTCGCCGCCACTCCTTTGGCGAGGGCCGGCCGGCCTGGACCGGGTCCGTTCGCTTGCGGAACCCGGCGCCGCGCCTTCCCTTCGCATCTCAACCTACTGCATCATCTCGGGCATCCGGCGGGCGAGAGCAAGCTGACCAAGCTTGTCAGGTATTCCGTTTTTCGGAAATTTCTCTCAATTTTCTGAAAAATCGTGTCATAGTTGCGGGACCACGTCAACGTCACTTTTACGCCCGCCCCTCCCCCCGGCGCCTCATCGTGGGCCCGATTGCCAGGCGATCTTCCCTAGGCCGATCCAACGGCCTTGATCGCGCCAGAGTGGCTCCCTAAACTCGATCGAGAGCGGAAATATTTTTCGAAACCCGGGAGAATCGGTGTCGCAAGCCAAGCCCCCAGCCAAGCCCCCAGCCAAGCCCAAGGAGCCGCGCGGC
>DATEQI010000293.1:0-7064 GCA_035272805.1 Alphaproteobacteria bacterium
CGAAGCGGTCAGCCGCGCCCTCGAGGAGCGCCTGAGCAAGCTCATGGCGCGACGCAAGAGCCGCTCGCTTGCGGAGGAGTTGCTGGCGATCGGACGCCACTCCGCGTCGTTACCTATTCTCGACGACCGCACGCCCGACGAGATCATCGGCTATGACGAGAACGGATTGCCGCGCTGATGGTCATCGATAGCTCGGCCGTCCTTGCAATCCTCCTGATGGAGCCGGATGCGGAGCATTTCGCGAAAGCCATCGAAGCGGGCTATCCCCGCCTCATCTCGTCGGCGACATTCCTCGAGGCGGCCATGGTCATGGAGCGGCGCAGCGGCGGTTCGGGCGGGCTTGAACTCGACCATCTCATCCAAAGGGCGGCGATCGAGATCGTGCCGTTCGACGCCGAGCAAGCGGATATTGCGCGCCATGCCTTTCGCCGCTACGGCAAGGGGCGGGATCGCGCCGGATTGAACCTCGGCGATCTCTTCGCATACGCGCTCGCCAAGGCGACCGGGCAGCCGCTCCTCTACAAGGGCGGCGATTTCGCCCACACGGACGTCGAGACCTGCTGAGCCGCCGCTTGTAAATTTCGACCAAAGGGTCCTAGAAGGAGCCATGACCACGGCCTCCCTCGAGCGCCCTTCCCGCGCCGAAGCTCCGGCCCCTCTTCCGGGTGCCGTGCTCTATGCGCCCAACAGTCTCAAGAGCCGCGTGCTGCACGACTTTGCGCGCGAGCTCGGCGCGCGCGGCTGGCGCGTGGGCGGCGTCGTGCTCGACACGATCTATGACGAGAAGGGCCAGAAGATCGGGCTCGACCTCATCGACCTCGCCGGCCGCGATCGGCGCTTGCCGCTCGCGCGCCCCGACACGGGCGGCATCGCGATCGGCCGCTGGGTGCTCGATCCCGCTGCCCTTGCCAAGGGCGACGAGCTCATCCACGCCGCCGTCGAAAACCAGGCCGAGCTCGTGATCGTCGACAAGTTCGGTCCGCTCGAGCACCGCAACGAGGGCTTTGCTCGCGGACTGCGCGCGGGCCTCGAGGCCGGGCTGCCGCTCCTTGCCGCGGTGCGCGGGGAGTTCCTCGACGCTTGGGACGCGTTTGCCGGCCGGCCCAGCGCCCTTCTGCGCGCGGACGCGGCATCGCTCTGGCGCTGGTGGGGTCCCTACCGGCTTTACGAAGACCTCGCGCGCGGGGTCGCGGACGTGCCCGCCACGCGCGTGCTCATCGGCGTCAACTGGACGCTCGTCGAGGGGCCGGACGGCATCGGGCTCGCCCACAGCCCGGAGCGCGCGGCACCCGGCTGCCGAACCATCGCCAAGGTCGGGAGCTACACCGGCGAGAGCCTGCGCGCGCTCGCCGGCTTGGCCCGCTCGTGGAACCCTTTCGAGGCGGCCCTCGGGCTCGCGGCGATCAACGCGCACTATAATCGCCGCGGCCTCGCCGGCATCGCGTTGAACGGCCTCGAGCTCATCGCCCGCTTGCCCGGCCGCAAGGCCGTGGTCGGACGCTTTCCCGAGCTCGCCAAGCGCCTCGGCGATGCGCTGGTGATCGAGCGCGTCCCCGGACCCGACGAGCTGCCGGCCGAGGCCGCCGATTGGATCCTGGAGGGCATCGACGCCGTAGCACTGACCGCCTCCGCGCTCGTCAATCTGACGCTGCCGCGCCTCGTCGAGCTCAGCCGCGGCGCGCGCGTCGCCCTCGTCGGCCCCGGCACGCCTTTGACGCCCAGGCTGCACGCTTACGGCATCGACGTGCTCTCGGGCCTCGTCATCGAGAACGGCGAGCGCGCGCTCCGCGTGATCGCCGAAGGCGGCACCATGAAGGCGCTCAAGGCTTGCGGGCGACTCGTGACGCTCGCGGCACCCTCCCTCGATCTCGCGGAGCCGCACCCCGTCAGGCGAGCAGGCTCAGAAGTGCGATGAGGGCGATGAGCCCGAGCGAGACGATGCGGAAGAGGCGCTCCGAGACGAGCCTGAAGGCCCGCGCGCCGAGCCACAAGGCGATGCCGTAGACCGGCGCCAGCACGAGCACAAGGGCGAGCACCTCGCCCGTGAAGAGCCGGCTCAGCCAATAGCTCGCGATCGTTACCAGCTCGAGCAGCCCGAAGAAGGCAATCACGTTCGCGCGCACGGTCGACATATCGGACGGGCCGCCGAGCCAGAAGAGAATCACGGGCGGACCGCTTATGCCAATGGCACCGCTCATCGCACCCGCGCAGGCGCCGACGCCGAGGTTGAGCAAGGGCCCGCTCTTGCCGTGGTAGCGCCAGCCGCTCGCCATCACCACGACGAAAGCGATGATGACGAGCGCTATCGCACGGCGCAGCAGGTTGCCGTCGACGAGGATCAGGATTTGCGTGCCCAGAGGCACGAACACCGCCGCCGCGATCACGAGCGGCAGCACCTCACGCCAGCGGCAACGCCGGAAGGCGGAGGGGAGGAGCGGGGCGGTGAGAACGGAATCGAGCAGCGTGAGCACCGGCACCCCGATCGCCGGGCCGAAGAAGATGTTGAGGATCGGGATGACGATGAGGGCGGAGCCGAAACCCGAGAGACCGCGCACGATGCCCGCGGCCAGCGTACCGGCAATCACCAAGAGGAACCAGGGTTGCGTCAGCGGAAGGCTGGCGAGCTCGGACATGGGCTGGTCGAGGCGAGTCGGGTTGAACCATCGCGCAGGCATTCATCGGCCTGCTGATCTTCCTCGTCCTCCCATCGCTTCGCAAGAGCCGCCAATCTCTGCCGACAGCAGGCTACGGTATGCACACAAATCTGCGGAGCAACGAAAATCAGGTTCTTGCCCTCTGTGCGGGCGCCTCGGACCAGCCCAGGTGCGTCCTTCGAGACGCTCGCTGCGCTCGCTCCTCAGGATGAGGTCAAGTTTTTCTGCTACACGCAGTTTGTCCTCATCCTGAGGAGCGCCCCGAAGGGGCGCGTCTCGAAGGACCGCCGATGGTCTTGCAAGCATCGAGAAATGTGTACGTACCATGGCCCGCCGGCAGGAGCGGCCGGGCGAGGGAACGCAGCCGCCCTCAGCGCCAGGGATGGGCACTCGGCGTCGAGAGCAGGTCGGAGGGCTGCTTGTTCGGATCGCTTTCCAGGATCTGCGAGTACTCGTAGCCGTCGGCAAGCGGACGGTAGATCGACACCAGATGGCCGCTCTCCGGGTCGACCACGAGGGTGTTGACCTGGAAGGCGCGGTTGTCGTTGCCGCCCTTGTTCATGACCGTCACCAGGAGGGCGGGCTTGCCCGCGACCTCGTCCTCCTTCATGCGCAGCACGACGACGCCGTAGGTCTTCTCGAGCGCGGCCTTGATTTCGTCCTTGGTCATCGCCACGGCACTCGTCGCCGCGAGCGGAGCAAGCGCCATCGCGGCGGCGAGTGCCGCCGAGGCAAGGAGGCAGGCTTTTCTTCTCATGGCGCGCCTTCTTTCGTCTGTCCGGTCATTCCGCGGGCTGGGCGTGCCCGCCCTTGGCCCCCTCGGCCGCCTCGCGCTCGAGCTCCTCGGCCCACAGGGGGTGATGCTGGCGCGCCCAGTTCTCGTCGACCATGCCGGTGCCCATGGCCTCGAACGCCCCCTCCATGCCGAGCGTGCCGATATAGGTGTGCGCGATGAGTGCCACGATCACGCAGATCGCCACGATGCCGTGCCAAAGTTGGGTGAGCTGCATCTCCTGCACCGGTAAGAGGTCCGTGGGCAGGCCCAGGCCGAGGACGTTGAGTGCTTTGAAAGTGTAGCTCCAGGGCAGGATCTGGAACGGGAAGAGGAGACAAAGCCCCGAATAGGCGAGCGAGGCGCCGAAGATGATCACGCCCCAGAAGAGCAGCTTCTGGCCCGCATTGATCTTCTGCGCCGGCAGATGCACGCCGCGCGTGAACAGGCCGCCGGCCTTGGCGAGCCAAACGAGATCGTACCGGGTCGGAATGTTCTCGCCGACCCAGAGCACGAACATCAGGATGAGCCCGACGATGAAGCCCCAGCTGGCGTAGTCATGGGCGACCTTGCCCCAATGGGTGAGTGCCGCATAGAAATCCTGGCCACCCGAAAAATTCGCGCCGATGCTGATCACGCCGGGTCCCTTGAGGAAGAGGAGACGCCCGAAGAGCATGTTGAGGCCGGTAAGCGCGAGCACGATGAAGGTGCTCGCCGCAAGCCAGTGCGCGAAGCGGTCGAGCGCCGTGAAGCGCTCGATGAGGCGCCCCGAGCGGCCGTGCTCGATCTTGATCGTGCCGCGCCAGAGATAGTAGAGGGCGAGCACCAGCACGATGGCCACGAGCCCGTAGCCGCTCCAGCGCACCACGGGGCCGGTGTGAAGGCCGCGCCAAACCTGACCCGTTGCCTGCACCAGCACCGCCTCGCGCTTGTCCGGGATCTCGACATAGCCGACGACCCCCCGGCGCACCTGGCCCCACGTCGCCTTGTAGCGGCCGATGTCGACGTCGCGCGGATCCTGGCCCATCTCGGCCGGGGTCACCGCGTTCGCGGGCGGCCGCACCGCCTGCGCCGCCGCGGGCCGCGCGTGGCCGAGTGCTAAAGCGAAGCCCAAGGCCGCAAGCATAATGATTGCAACCCCCGCCTTGCCGAGGCCATTCGAGCGTTGCCTTGCCTTAGCCCTCATTTCGGCCCTCCGACATTGTAGAATTCCTGGCGCTTGGCGCGCTTGTCGAGCTCGCTCAGCACCTCCGGCGAAAGCGACGCCACCGGCGCCCCTTTGTAGGCGCCCGGTCTAGGATCGAGCGGGCTCGCCCCCGGCTGCTCCTTGTGGCAAGCCGCAAGCGCAAGGACCGCACTGCCGCAGAGCGCGATCAAGACGGATGTTTTGAGCCTCGTTGCCATCGAAGCACCTCGCGCCTGCACACCCGCTGCAGTGCAGGCGATGCCGGACTCGGGGGCATGCGGGGGAGCGCTTGCGCCCCGACAGCCTTTGGCCGCTTGCCGCCTCCCGCCTACGAGCCTGCCTTCTGCTGATAGGCAGTGCCCCAGCCCCAGGCGCCGGAGCCGTAGCCGCGCGCCACCACGCGCTCGCGATAGATGTCGGAGACGACATCGCCGTCGCCCGCGAGCAGCGCCTTGGTCGAGCACATCTCGGCGCAGAGCGGCAGTTTGCCCTCGGCGAGCCGGTTGCGGCCGTATCCGCCTTCGCTCACCGGCACGTAAGCATCGCTCGGCCCGGGGCCGCCGCCGCAGAAGGTGCACTTGTCCATCTTGCCGCGGGTGCCGAAGTTGCCGGCTTGAGGATACTGCGGGGCGCCGAACGGGCAGGCATAGAAGCAGTAGCCGCAGCCGATGCAGAGGTCCTTGGCGTGGAGCACCACGCCTTCCTTGGTCTGGTAGAAGCAATCGACCGGGCAGACCGCCATGCAGGGCGCGTCGGAGCAATGCATGCAGGCAACCGAGATCGAGCGCTCGCCGGGCATGCCGTCATTGAGCGTCACGACCCGGCGGCGATTGATGCCCCACGGCACTTCGTGCTCGTTCTTGCACGCGGTGACGCAGGCGTTGCAGTCGATGCAGCGTTCGGCATCACAGAGGAATTTCATGCGCGCCATGGCTCGTCACCTCCCTCAGACTTTCTCGATCCGGCAGAGCGTCGTCTTCGACTCTTGCATCTGGGTGACCGAGTCGTAGCCGTACGTCGTCGCCGTGTTCACGGATTCGCCGAGCACGTAAGGGTCGGCGCCCGGCGGATACTTGCTGCGCAGGTCGTTGCCCTCGAAGAAGCCGCCGAAATGGAAGGGCATGAAGGCAACGCCCGGGCCGACGCGCTCGGTGACCCAAGCCTTGACCTTCACCTTGCCCCCCTCGGGGCCGTGGACCCAGACCATCTGTCCGTTCTTGACGCCTGCGTTATTGGCATCGCGCGGATTGACCTCGACGAACATGTCCTGGACGAGCTCGGCGAGCCAGGGGTTGGAGCGCGTCTCGTCGCCCCCACCCTCGTACTCCACCAGACGGCCCGAGGTGAGCACGATCGGGAAGTCCTTGGAGAAATCCTTGTCCTGGATCGACTTGTAGAGCGTGGGCACGCGCCAGGCGGATTTCACGTCGTTGTAGGTCGGGTAGTCCTTCACCAGGTCGCGGCGCGGCGTGTAGAGCGGCTCGCGGTGGATCGGCACGGGATCCGGGAAGTTCCACACCACGCAGCGCGCCTTGGCGTTGCCGTAAGGCGCTATGCCGTGCTTGATGCAGACGCGTTGGATGCCGCCCGAGAGGTCGAGCTTCCAGTTGACCCCGTCGGTGTTGGGGCCGCCGGCCACTTTGGTGATCGCCGCCATCTCGGCCTCGGTCAGGTCCTTGTCCCAGCCGAGCTTCTTGAGCATGGCCATGGTCACTTCGGGATAGCCGTCCTTGATCTCCGAGCCGGCCGGGTAGGAGCCGTCCGCCAGCAGGTTCTCGCCGTTGCGCTCGACGCCGAAGCGCGCGCGGAAGCCCATGCCGCCCTCGGCCACCGGCTTGGAGATGTCGTAGAGGTTGGGCGAGCCAGGATGCTTGAGCTCGGGCGTGCCCCAGCACGGCCACGGCATGCCGTAATAGTCGCCGTCGCACGGCCCGCCTTGGGCCTTGAGCGTGGTCTTGTCGAAGGTCTGCTGGTTCGCCATGTGCAGGCGCAGCCGCTCGGGCGATTGGCCGGTATAGCCGATCGTCCAGCTCCCGCGGTTGAACTCGCGCGTAATGTCCTCGACGAGCGGCTCGCTGCCGTTCAGCTTGATGTGCTTGAACATCGGATCGGCGAAGCCGAACTTCTTGGCGAAGAGATAGAGAATCTCGTGGTCCACCTTCGCCTCGAAGGCCGGCTTGAAGATCTGCTCGCGCCATTGCACCGAGCGGTTGGTCGCCGTGCACGAGCCCGAGGTCTCGAGCTGGGTCGCGGCCGGCAACAGATAGGTGTTGTCCTTGCGGTCGCTGAGCGCGGCCGAGACCGTCGGGTAGGGGTCGATCACCACGAGGAGATCGAGCTTGTCCATCGCCGTCTTGAGGTCCGGCTGGCGGGTCTGGGAGTTGGGGGCGTGGCCCCAATAGACCATGGCGTGGAGGTTCTCGGGCTGGTCGAGGTTCTCCTTCTTCTCGAG
>DATEQI010000294.1:0-7371 GCA_035272805.1 Alphaproteobacteria bacterium
AGGCGATCGCCAAGTTGGGCGTCAAGCTCGGCCAGACGCTCGAGATCGGCAGCCGCGAGGCCGTGCGCGAGGCGGTCGCCGCGGGGCTCGGTCTCGGCGTCGTCTTCGCGAGCGAGTTCGGGCACGACGAGCGCCTTCACCCGATCGCCATCCGCGGCATCAAGATCGAGAGCACGGAGTTCGCCGTCTGCCTCAAGGAGCGCCTCGCCGTGCGCGTGGTGCGCGCCTTCTTCGATCTGCTGGCGGAGAAAGCCGGCGCCGGGAATCAATGATACGGGCGGCACTCCCTCACCCTTCCCGCCGCTTCGCGGCGGGCGCCTTCCCTCTCCCGCAAGCGTTATGGGATTCACATATCGTGAATTCGTTTTGTTTTTCAGGAAATTCGAATCCCGCTGTCGATAAACAGCAAATTCGTCATGCCCGCGAAAGCGGGCATCCAGAACGGCAGAACCCCGCCATTTCCGCGAATGGATTCCCGCTTTCGCGGGAATGACGAGACCATGCAGCGAAAGAAAAGATGTGTGAATGCGATAGCCCGCAAGCGGGAGAGGGTTAGGGTGAGGGACTGCTCGGAGGCCCGCGATCAGGCGCCGCGCAAATGACACGCCACCCATTGGCCCGGCGCAGCTTCCGCGAGCTTCGGTGTCTCGCTGCGGCAGCGCGCCTCGACATAGGGGCAGCGCGTGTGGAAGGCGCAGCCGGAAGGGGGGTTGATCGGGCTCGGGACGTCGCCCTCGACGACGCGCCGCTTGCGCTTGACCCTCGGGTCGGGGATGGGGACGGCGGAAAGGAGCGCCTCCGTATAGGGATGGAGGGGGTTCGCGAACAAGGTCCGCTTGTCCGCGGACTCGACGATCTTGCCGAGATACATCACGGCGATGCGGTGGCTGATGTGCTCGACGACGGCGAGATCATGGGCGATGAAGAGATAGGAGAGCTTTCGCTCGCGCTGCAGATCCATCATCAGATTGATCACCTGGGCCTGGATCGACACGTCGAGCGCCGAGACGGGCTCGTCGCCCACGATCAGCTTCGGGTTGAGCGCGAGCGCGCGCGCGATGCAGATGCGCTGGCGCTGCCCGCCGGAGAACTCGTGAGGGAAGCTGCGCATCTGAGCGGGGCGCAGCCCCACCCGCTCGAACAAGGCGGCGACACGCTCCCCCCTTTCGCGCGCGCGCGCGATGTGGTGCACCATGAGGGGCTCGCCCACGATGTCGCCGGCCGACATGCGCGGGTTCAACGAGGAGAACGGGTCCTGGAAAATGATCTGCATCTCGCGCCGATAGGGCCTGAGCTCGCTCTTTCCGAGGCGGGTGATGTCGTTTCCGTCGAGCTTGATGGTGCCCTCGGTCGGCTCGATCAGACGCAACACCGTGCGCGCCAAGGTCGACTTGCCGCAGCCGCTCTCGCCCACGAGGCCCAAGGTCTCTCCCGCCGCGATCGAGAAGCTGACGCCGTCGACCGCGAAGACATGCCCGACCGTCCGGCGCAGAAGACCTTTCTTGACCGGGAAATGCTTCTTGAGGCCAAGCACCTCCATCATCGGCGCCAGGGGGCGCTCGGGCAGTGCCCGAGCGTCGACCGAGCGCCCGGGCGTGCTAGACATTTTTGCCTCCGCTGAGCCTCTCCGAGTGCCAGCATGCGGCCCAATGTCGCGGCCGCTTCTCCTCGAGCGGCGGATAGGCCGCCCTGCAGCGGTCGTCGGCGAAGGCGCAACGCGGGGCAAAGGCGCAGCCCGCCGGAAGATCGGCAAGCGACGGCACGATGCCGGGAATCTCCCGCAAGCGCCCGGCGTCATCAGAAGCTTGCTCGCCGCTCAAGGGCAGGCGCGGCATGGAGGAGAGGAGGCCGTCGCTATAAGGATGGAGCGGCTCCGCGAACAGCTCCACCACGTCGGCCTCCTCGACCTTCCTGCCGGCGTACATCACGATCACCCTCTCGGCGGTCTCCGCGACGACCCCCAAATCGTGCGTGATGAGGATGATCGCCGTGCCCAATTCGTCCTGCAGTCCCAGGATGAGCTCGAGGATTTGCGCCTGGATGGTCACGTCCAGCGCCGTCGTCGGCTCGTCCGCGATGAGCACCTTGGGATTGCAGGCGAGCGCCATCGCGATCATGGCGCGCTGCCGCATGCCGCCCGAGAGCTGATGCGGATACTCCCGCGCCCGCGCGGCCGGCTCGGGTATCCTCACCAGCCGGAGCATTTCGACCGCCCGTTCGAGTGCCGCGGAGCGCGACAGGTCCTGGTGGAGTCTCAACGCCTCGGCGATCTGCCGGCCGACCGTCAGCACCGGATTGAGCGAGGTCATCGGCTCCTGGAAGATCATCGAGATCTCGTTGCCGCGCACCGCGCGCATCTCCCTCTCGCCGAGCTGCAAGAGGTCTCTGCCGGCGAGCTTGACCGCTCCACCCACGATCCTGCCGGGAGGATCCGGAACGAGGCGCATGATCGAGAGCGCCGTCATGCTCTTGCCGCAGCCGGATTCGCCGACGATGGCGAGCGTCTCGCCGGCCCGGAGCGAGAACGAGACGTTGTCGACCGCCTTGACCATGCCGTGGCGGGTGAAAAACACGGTCTCGAGCGCCGTGACCTCGAGCACCGCCTCCTTCGCCGCCGGCGCTGCGATCGGTTCGGCTGAGCCCATCAGCTGCGCTGCCGCGGGTCGAGCAAGTCGCGCACCGCATCGCCGAGAAGGTTGGTGCCGACGACCACGAGGCTGATCGCGATGCCGGGAAAGACGACGAGCCAAGGTGCGGTTCGAACGTACTCCGCGGCCGATTCCGACAACATTCTGCCCCAGGAGGGGTGGGGCTCGGGTATGCCGAGCCCGAGGAAGGAGAGCGACGCCTCCGTCAAGATCGCCGAGCCGAGCTGGGCGGTGGCAAGCACGATGAGGGGGGCGAGCGTGTTGGGCAGGACATGGCGGAGTGCTATGCGCAGCTCGCTCATGCCGATCGCCTCCGCCGCCTCGACGAAAGGCATCTCGCGGAGTGCGAGCGTGTTGGAGCGGATGACGCGCGCCACGTAGGGAATGAGCGGTATCGCGATGGCGATGATCGTGTTCCCGAGGGAGGGGCCGAGGGATGCCGCCATGACGAGCGCCATGACCAGGAGGGGCAGGGCCTGCAGGATATCGACAAGGCGCTGGACCACGAGGTCCACCCATCCGCCCAGGTACCCCGACGCCAGACCGAGGACCACGCCGAACGCGCAACCGAGAAGCGTCGAGCCGATGCCCACGGCGAGCGAGATACGGGCGCCATAGACGATGCGGCTGTAAACGTCCCGCCCCATGAAATCGGCGCCCAGCCAGTGCGCCCCACTCGGCGGCGCCAGCGAGAGGGACGCGTTCGTCGTGAGCGGGTCGTAAACGGTGATGAAGCCGGCGAAGAGTGCCGTGAGCACGAAGAGCGCCATGATTGCGCCACCGGCGGCGCCGAGCGGGTGGCGGCGGGCGAGGAAGCGCAGGCGCCCCCAGCCGCCGCGCACCCCGGCACCGGCCTTTATCAGTTCCACATCGTAGTCGACGTCGTACATGGAGCCCTCCGGCGGCTGAAGCAGCAAGGCTAATCCGCGTATTTGATGCGCGGGTCCAACACGCCATAAAGCAGGTCGACGATGAAGTTGGCGACGACCACGATCACCGCGATGAAGAGCACCAGATTCTGCACGATGGGATAGTCGCGCCAGCGGATGGCCTCGACGAGAAAGCGCGCCACGCCTGGAATGTTGAAGACGGTCTCGGTCACGATCAGCCCGCCGATCAGGAATGCGGCCTCGATGCCGATGACCGTGATGACGGGCAGGATCGCATTCCTGAGCGCGTGGTGATAATTGACGGCGGTCTCGGACGCCCCCTTGGCGCGCGCCGTGCGGACATAATCCTGGCGCAACACTTCGAGCATGGACGATCGCGTGAGCCGCATGATCAGCGCCGAGCTGCGAAAGCCCACGACAGCCGCGGGAACGCTGTAGATCAGAAGCGCGTCCAAAAGGCTCTTCGGCGTCTCGGTATAGATCGGGATGGTGCCGAACTCTGCAACGAAACCCATCAGGACCAAGAGGCCGAGCCAAAAGGCGGGCATGGAGAGTCCGCACAGGCTGACCACCCGCAAGAGATAATCGAGGCCGGAATCCTGCTTGACCGCGCTGATCACCCCGAAGGGGACGCCCAGCAGCACCGAGAAGAGGAGGGCCAAGCCCGCCAGCTTGGCCGTGATCGGAACGCGCCGCGCGATCTCCTCGAGTGCTGGCCGCTCGGAGACGTAGGAGTAGCCGAGATCGCCCTCGAGCAGACCGCCGATCCAGCCCGCATATTGCAGCGGGATCGGCCGGTCGAGGCCGAGCTCCCGCTCGATCTGGACTTTCTCCGCCGGGTTGATGAGCCCGGCGGAGTCGAAGAGGATGTCCGCGATGTTGCCCGGGACGAGCCGCAACATGACGAAGATGATCACCGATATCCCGAACAAGGTCAGGAGCATCAGCGAGAAGCGCCTCACGAGATAGGCTCCCACGGCGCCCTCCCCGTCACTGAATGCCTTCGGCTGCGCTGCGCCCGCTCCCCGAGACCGTAGCAGCGGGCACTTTCCGATCGAGACCCGCGGCCCCAGAGCGGGCGGCGGCGGCTACTTGTCGAGCCACGCGTCCTCGTAGCGATAGCCGTTGTAGGAGCTGTTCACCATGATGGTGATCCCCTGCACATAGGGCTGCCAGCACGTCCCCATCCGGCTGTGGAAGATGATCGGCCGCGCCACGTCCTCCTGCAGCTTCTTGTCGATCTCCCAGACCAGCTGCTTGCGTTTTTCCCGGTCGCTCTCGATCGACTGCTGATCGAACAGCTTCTCGAGCTCCTTGTTGCAGTACTGGGTGTAGTTGCGCTCCGAGCCGCAGGCATAGTTCTCGTAGAAGGCCTGGTCGGGGTCGTCGACGGCGTTGCCGGTGAGATTGAGGCCGACCGTGTAGTCCTTGCGGGCGACCTTGGAGAACCAGGTGCCGGTCTCCACCACATCGAGCTCGCCGTCGATGTAGATCTCCTTGAGCTGATCGATCAGGATCACCGCGGGATCCCGGTAGACCGGAATGTTCCGCGTCGACACCTTGATCTTGAGCCGTTTGTCGGGCCCGTAGCCGAGCTTCTCCATGATGCCGCGGGCTTCCGCGCGACTCTTCTGCACGTCGGGGCCGTAGCCGGGTATCGTCCTCAGCATCTCGGGCGGCATGCCCCAGACGCCCTCAGGCGGCGGCAGGAGGGCGCCACCCATGTCGGCCTGGCCCTCGGCGAGAATGTCGATGAAGGCCTTGCGGTCGAGTGCCAACGCCATCGCGCGGCGCAGCTCCGCGTTGTCGAAGGGTGGGACGTCGCGGTTGACGATGAGGTTGGTGTTGACGTTGGTCGGCGCCAGCGTGCAGATCGCCTGGGGCGCCTGCGATTTCACGTCCTTGAGCAGCGGAACCGTCACCTCGGTCGGGAAGGTCATGTCGAACTTGCCCGCGATGAAGGCGAGGATCGCCGTCGAGCGGTTGGGGATGATGGTGAACTCGATGCCGTCGAGGTACGGCCGGTCCTTCTTCCAGTAGTCCGGATTTCGCACGAGCTTGATCGACTCGTTCTGGATGAACTCGACGAACTTGAAGGGGCCGGTGCCGATGGGATGGGTGCGCATCTCGGCGGGCGAGACATGACAGGGATAGACCGGCGAGTAGCCGGAGGCCAAGAAGGCGAGGAGCGCGGGCTGGGGCCGCTTCAGGTTGAACGTCACCTCATCGTCGCCGTTGGTGGTGACCTCCGTCACGTTCTCGTACCAGCCGGCGCGCGGATTCTTGCGAAACTTGGCGCTCGCCTTGCCCATCAGCATGTCCCAGGTGCATTTCACGTCCTTGCTGGTGAAGGGCTTGCCGTCATGCCACTTGACGCCCTCGCGCAGCTTGAAGGTGAGCTTGGTCTTGTCCGCACTCCACGCCCAGCTGGTGGCCAAGTCCGGCACGATCGATTCCAGGCTGTTTTGCGCCACGTCCTGCTTGTAGAGGACGAGATTGTTGAAGACCGGCATGAAGGGAATGACGGTCGAGTAGGTCGCTTCCTCGTGGATGGAGGCGCTGGCCGGGCTGTCCCGATGGTAAATTTTGAGGATGCCGCCTTTCTTCTGCGCCAATGCCTCGTGCGTCACGAGCAAGCCGAGCACAAGCCCGGCCGCTGCCAAAAAAGCCCGACGACTCCGCTTCATCGCTTGCTGCCTCCCTGGTCCCTGCCCTGAGCGCCGCGGCCTGCGATGCCGGGAGACGCTGCTCGCGGCACGCCCTCTAGGCACCGGCGATGAAGCCGGCGATCAGGCGCGAGCCCGAGTTGCTTTTTTTGCGTTCCAGTTGGGAGGAGAGGTTAGCGCATCGGGGCCGGCAATTCGAGCGGCTTGATGGGCGGCCGAGGCCCCGATAGAGGCGGTCTCTTCAGGGGCGCTCGCCGCGGCGGATGCGCTCCTCTATGTCGTCGATGCACGGCATCATCTCGGCGATCGAGTCGACCGTATAGTGAGCCCCCGCCTGGGCCATGCGGCGATGCGCGCGGGCGCGCTTCTCCTCCTTCTCGGCCTTGGAGAGCCGCTTCCATTCCTTGAGCGAGAGCCCGACCTCGTTGCCCGAGACCGCGAGCCCGATCGTCCACATGCCGGCGTTGAGCCCCTCCTCCACGCCGGGCACGGTGTCGTCGACCTTGACGCAGGCCTCGACCGTGGTGACGCCCAGGTTGATCACGTTCTGCAGACACATATAAGGGTAAGGCCGCCCCGCCGGCACCTCGCTCGCGCAGACGGTGGAGTCCGGCTTGTAGCCCTGGCGCGCCGCGTCCCTGAGATTGATCTTCATCATCTCCGTCATATAGCCCGTCGTCGAGCCGATCTTGATGCCGCGCTTCCTGAGCTCCGCCACGGCCTCGAGCGTGCCCGGGATGAGCTCGGAATAATCGGAGAGGCACTTGAGCTGGAGCGGCACGAACTCCTTGAACATGCGCTTCACGTCCGCCTCGTTGGGCAGGCGTCCGTGCCGCGCCTGCCAGCGCGCGCGCACCGAATCGAGCTCGGTGATGCGCTGGATGTGGACGCGCTTGTGAGCGCCCATGGGGGCGCGCGCCTCCGCCATGTCGATCGGCACGCCGCGGCGCCTGAACACCTCGACGAACACCACGGCGGGGGCGATGCAGCCGAAGTCCATGGTGGTGCCAGCCCAATCCAGGAGGACGGCCTCGAGCGGCCCCCGGTAGGTGCGTCGATAGCTGAAATTCATGGCTCTCTCTCCCTTGGCTCCCTTGGCTCCCTTGGCTCCCGTGGCTCTCTGGGCCGCCCGTCGCCATTGGCGAGGGGCACGCTTGCCGCATGCGG
>DATEQI010000295.1:0-8859 GCA_035272805.1 Alphaproteobacteria bacterium
AATCGCTGGCCCACGGAATATGGATTGCGCAATTTGACCATCCGTACGATGGCGCTTACTACCAAGCGCTTTCAGAGCTTTCCCAGGACGATAGGAAGTCTTTTCTAGTGATGGCTGCACAAGGCGCGGACCAGTACTCCACACTGCTCCTGTCGGTTCTTATTGTTGAACTCGCAGCATGGAATGACCGCGCTCTTGGCGCAATTATCGCTCGCTGGACGAAGCTGCCTTCCGTGAACTCCGCATTTCCGCAGGACGCGTATAAAATCTTTGCCAGCGCGCATATAGCAATGGGGCGATTGGGTAATGCATTGCCAAGCGCAAGCAACGGCGGTGATTCGGAAGCAGCGAAGGCTCTCATGGCGCTAGGCCGTGTCCTTTACTGGCTCAATCGCTGTGATGTTCCGATGGAGGAGAGACGAGCCGCATGTGCCGGCGCAATTGCCACCTTGTCGCGGCATGATGCCGGCGTTTCCGCTGGGATACTTTGGGAGCTTCAACACTCGTACTTGGGGGAAGGCCTCAACCGGTTACCCGGATCGGACCCGGTTCAGATATCTCTCCACGAGCCATTTCGCTCCGAAGTCGCAGCAATCTGCCGCCAAGCCCTCATCCGTCCTCAGAACCAAAAGGGCTTCTTCATCTATACCAGCCGAGATGAAATACTAGAGTTCGCTGTGAGGTCGCTCGGACTTTGTGGCGACCAGGCCGATATCGCGATTCTTCGAGACCTTTCCAGCGACCATAGATTGGGTCATGCGGCAATCGAATCGATTAGGAAGCTAGAGCAGGTCGAGGCCAGCGCATGAGCGTGTCGGCAAAGCACAAAGCAATAGATTAAGGATGCGCATTCCCCTCGGTCGTGCTATCCGGGACGATGGTTCGGGGCCGCGGGGCGAGCTGAGGCGATGCCGGACTTTTCCTTCGAGCAGAGCTGCTCCGGGCTCGTCGCCGGCATCGACGAGGCCGGGCGCGGACCGTGGGCGGGGCCGGTCGTCGCCGCCGCGGTCATCCTCGGCCAGGACAAGCGCGCGCGTCGCCGGCTCTTGCATCTCCTCGACGGCCTCGATGATTCCAAACGCCTCCCCCGCGAGCGGCGCGAGGAGCTCGCTCAGCTCCTGGAGCGCGCCGCGGCAGCGGGGCTGGTGCGCTACGGCTTGGCCGCCGCAAGTGTCGCCGAGATCGACCGCCTCAACATTCTCGCGGCGACGCACCTCGCCATGGCAAGGGCGCTCTCGGCCCTCGGCCTCAGGCCCGCCGTGGCCCTTGTCGACGGCGACCGCGCGCCGGCGCTCCCCTGCCGGGTCGAGACGATCATCGGCGGCGACGGGCTCAGCCTCTCGATCGCCGCCGCCTCGGTCTTGGCCAAAGTCACCCGCGACGGGCTGATGCGGCGCCTCGCGGCACGCCATCCCGGCTTCGGCTGGGAACACAATATGGGGTATGGCACCGAGGAGCACCGCGAGGCCTTGTGGCGCCTCGGCCCAACCTGCCACCACCGCCGCAGCTTCGCCCCGGTCCGCGCCTGCCAGGGCGAGCTAAGCCTTTGACTCCACAAAGTTATTGACCCAGCGAGTCGCTTGACTCAAAGTGGGAGGCTGGGGTGCGAGCGGCGGGGCGTCGCGATCTGCGGGCCGCTCGTATAAAGCGTCGACTTCGGATGAGGGCCGGCCGCGAGCTCGCGGCCGCGAAGTCCGTCGAGGGGGCAATTTGCAAGCGAACCAGATTCTGGTCGGCGACTGCGTCGAGCTGATGGGCTGGCTGCCCTCGGGCTCGGTCGACATGGTGTTCGCCGATCCGCCCTACAATCTGCAGCTCGCGGGCGAGCTGCATCGACCCAACAACACGCGCGTCAACGGCTGCGAGGCCGCGTGGGACAAGTTCGACGACTTCCACGCTTACGACTCCTTCACGCGCGCTTGGCTCGCGGCGGCGCGCCGCGCGCTCAAGGAGGACGGCACGCTCTGGGTGATCGGCAGCTACCACAACATCTTTCGCGTGGGCGCCATCCTCCAGGACCTCGGCTTCTGGATCCTGAACGACGTGATCTGGCGCAAGACCAACCCGATGCCGAACTTCCGCGGACGGCGCTTCACCAACGCGCACGAGACGCTCATCTGGTGCGCCAAGAGCTCTGCCGCGCGCTACACCTTCAATTACGAGGCCATGAAGGCGCTGAACGACGAGCTGCAGATGCGCAGCGACTGGCTCATCCCGCTCTGCACCGGTCCGGAGCGTCTCAAGGACGGCTCCGGCAGCAAGGCGCACCCGACCCAGAAGCCCGAAGCGCTCCTCCATCGCTGCATCATGGCGGCAACCAAGCCGGGCGGGGTGGTCCTCGATCCCTTCTTCGGCACCGGCACCACGGGTGTCGTCGCCCGCCGCCTCGGCCGCGGCTACGTCGGCATCGAGAAGGATCCGGCCTATGCGCGCCTCGCGCGCGAGCGCATCGCCGCCGTCGCGGCGAGCTGCGACCCCGACAGGCTCGAGGCGCGCCCGCGCCGCGAGGAGCCGCGCATCCCCTTCGGCTGGCTCGTCGAGCGCGGCCTCTTGCAGCCGGGCGAGCTGCTCTTCGACGCCACCCGGCGGTGGAGTGCCAAAGTACGCGCCGACGGCACCCTCATCTCGGCCGAGCACAAGGGCTCGATCCACCAGGTCGCGGCCGCCGTGCAGGGAGCACCGGCGTGCAACGGCTGGACCTTCTGGCTGGTCGAGCGCAAGGGCCGCGCCGTGCCGATCGATCTCTTGCGCCAGGAGCTGCGCGCCGGGCTCGCGCGGGCCGACTGAACCTCACCCCGCCTGAGCCCGCGCGTCGGCCGCAGGCAGCGTCAAGGTGACCTTGAGGCCGCCCTGAGCCGCCTCGTCGAGTGCCACGCTGCCGTCATAGAGCCCGGCTATGTCCCGCACGATCGCGAGGCCGAGCCCGCTGCCGGGCACGGCCTCGTCCAGGCGCTTGCCGCGCTGGAAGAGCTGCATGCGCTCCGCGGCCGAGAGCCCGGGACCGTCATCCTCGACGATGATCTGGAGGCGCTCGTCGGCGCAAGCGATCGCGACGCGCACGCGCGCGCGCGCCCATTTGCAGCCGTTGTCCATGAGATTGCCGAGCATCTCCTCGAGGTCCTGGCGCTCGCCCCGAAAGGCGGCCTCCCGCTCGCCCGTGATCGCGATCTCGATGCGCCGCTCGGCGTGGATGCGCTCGAGCGTGCGCTTCAGATCCTCGAGCACCGGCAGGATGGGCGTGCGCGCGCCGAGCACGCCGGCCGTCGCCGCCGCGCGCGCGCGCGAAAGATTGCGATCGATCTGGCGGCGCATGACCGTGGTCTGACGCGCGACCGATTGGGCAAGGGGGCTCGTCTCGCGCGCCGCCTCGTTGCCCAGCACGGCGAGCGGCGTCTTGAGCGCATGCGCCAGGTTGCCGACATGGGTGCGGGCGCGCTCGACGACCCGGGCGTTGTGCTCCAAGAGGGCGTTGAGCTCGTCGGCCAGCGGCTGCACCTCGGCGGGGAATTCGCCCGAGAGCTTCTCCGCGCGGCCGGCGCGGATGTCGGTGAGGGCCGCGCGCATGCGCTTGAGAGGGATCAGCCCGAAGCGCACCTGGATGAGCACCGCGGCGATGAGGCCGATGCCCAAGGAGGCGAGCGACCAGATGAGCGCCTTGTTGAAGCGCGCGACCTCGCGGTCGATCTCGGAATCCTCGGCGGCGACCATGTAGCGCAGGCGATGGGGGAAGCTCGGCAGCGTCACCGTGCGCTCGGCAAGGCGCAGATTGCGCCCGTCGGGACCGCTGAACTCGGAGGCGCGCACCGCACCGTCCTCGCGCGCGCGCGGGCTGAGCGTCATGTCCCACAGCGAGCGCGAGCGCAGAATCGGGCCGTCGGGGCCTGAAATCTGCCAATACCATCCCGAGTTCGGCTGGGTGAAGCGCGGCTCGCCGAGCCCGCGCGCAAGCTCGATTTGGCCCGCGGCCCCCGTGCGGCTCACCGCGATCAGGCTGTCGAGGTAGACCTCGAGGCGCGCCTCGAAGCTGCGCTCCGCCGAACCCTCGAACATGCTCGAGAGCTGGAAGCCGCCTGCCGCGAGTGCCGCCGTGATCCAAAGGCCCGCCCCGGCCACCAGGCGAAAGGCGAGCGAGTTGATCTTCATGCCGAGGAGCCCCCTCGTGTCATGGTTCAAAGATTCACGACATGAGGTAAACTTTCGTCATTGCGAGGTGCCCGAAAGGGCGCCGAAGCAATCCAGAAAGAGTTTCGTCCCGTGCGCCCTGGATTGCTTCGCTGCGCTCGCAATGACCTCTATCTCCGGATAATACGGGCTTCCGAATCGAAACACTAACTCCCGCGCGCTTTCGCGGCGGTCGGCACCTCTTGTCCCGGGGCTGCGAGCTGGTAGCCGAGCCCGCGCACGGTCTGGATCATCTCGGCGCCGATCTTCTTCCTGAGGCGGCCGACGAAGACCTCGATCGTGTTCGAATCGCGATCGAAGTCCTGGTCGTAAAGATGCTCGGTGAGCTCGGTGCGCGAGACGACCCGGCCCGGGTGGTGGAGGAGATAGGCGAGCAGGCGGTATTCCTGCGCGGTGAGCTTGACGGGAGCGCCATCGAGGGTCACGCGCGCGTTGCGCGTATCGAGGCGCAGCGGCCCGCATTCGAGCTCGGCACTCGCATGTCCGGCGGCGCGGCGGATGAGTGCTCGCAAGCGCGCCAGTACCTCCTCCATGCGGAAGGGCTTGGCGACGTAATCGTCCGCGCCCGCGTCGAAGCCCGCGACCTTCTCGCTCCAGCGGTCGCGCGCGGTCAAGATGAGGACCGGCATATTGCGCCCGGCGCGGCGCCAGCGCTCCAGCACGGTGATGCCGTCCACGACCGGAAGGCCGAGGTCGAGCACGACCGCGTCGTAGCTCTCCGTATCGCCGAGGAAGTGCCCTTGCTCGCCGTCGCTGGCGAGATCGACGGCGTAGCCGGCCTCGCGCAGGGCATCGGCGAGCTGGCGCGCGAGATCAGGATCGTCTTCGACGGCGAGAACGCGCATGCTTCACTGACAGGCGCTCGAGGCACCCCTTCCCTTCACCTCGAGAATCTCGGTCGTCGCGGCGTTCACGTCCAGTCCCAAGACGTCGCCCTTGGGCGTCAGCATTCTCAGCTCGTAGAGCCAGATGCGCCCTCCGCCCTGCGCGCGTTCCTCGAGCTCGACCTCGATCACGCGGCCGCCGCAGTGGCTCTCGACGCTGCCCACGATATCCTTGAGCGGCTGGATCTCGCCGGCCTGGAGTGCTGCGCGCGCCCGCTCGTGGTCGCTGTCGTCGCCGAAAACCGCTCCGGCGGCCCCTGAGACCACCAGAAGGGCCGTCGGCACGACTACCAGCAGCTGGCGCATGGGGCCTTCTTAGGGCTTCTCGGCTGAACGCCGGATGAACAGCCCCCTCAGCACCGGTTCAGCCGGGATCGGCAAAATAAGCGGCCGAACGAAGGAGCCAAAGCGTGACCTTCGCCTCCGCGCCGGGCGCTCGTGCGCGGGCACGAGAGGCGGCAGAGGCCTCAGAGGTGGCAATCGCGAGAGGGATGCTGCAAGCATGCGCGACACACGAATTCTCGGCACCGCCTTCGCCGCAGCCTTGGCCTCGCTCTTGGGGCTGGGCCCGGCGTCGGCAGCCGATCTCATGAGGCCGCCCGAAAGCTTTCAAGCGCGGGAAGAAAATGGCGCAACACTGCCGATCTGGCTCGTGCGCTACAAGTTGCGCCAGCTCGGCTACCAGCAGATCGCCCGGGTCAGCGCCCAAGGGCACGGGTTCGCCGTCCTTGCGCAGGATCGCTGGCGCCGACGCGTAAAGCTCTTTGTCGATGCCGTGACCGGCGAAGTGGTGCCGCGGGGAGGCTACGGGCTCGCGCATCTCACGCGAGAGGACGTGGCTCAACATCTTTCCGCACTCGGCTACGAGTGCCTGGCCCCCGTCGACTACCGCGAGGAGCACTATCAGGTGCTCGCGCGCACGGCGGACGGAAAGCGCTTGAGGCTCGCCATCGATCCGCTGAGCGGAGCCGTGTGGCACGAGCGCACATGAGGCGAGTTGCTATGACGTTCAGGGAGAGAGCGTGACAGCGATGCACTGACCCATGCCTGGTGAAGGGCCGCTCCAGCTGAGCGGCGCCGCCGATGTCCATGCTATCCCCCATGAGCAAGGGCATGCGCGACGACCTTCTTCATCAGGGTGGGCAGTGCCAAGTCGGAGAGACGGTCGAGGCGGCACCAGCGGTGTGTCTCCCCCTCGTTCACGCCGTCGGGACCCTCGGTCGTCTCTCCGACACTTCCCGCGAGCACGGTGAGCTCCAGCTCGAAGTGCGTGAAGACATGGCGCACGATGCCCGGCAACGCGCGCCAGCGGGCCGAGACGGGGGCTTGGCACTCGGCCGCCGCCGGCGTGGGCGGCACCTCGGCCCAGCCCGTCGAAGGCAGCTCCATGAGCCCGCCCAGGAGGCCCTTTGCCGGCCGCTTGCGCACGAGCACCTCCCGCCCCCCGCGCACGAGCCAGAAGACGATGCCGCGCCTGAGCGGCCGGCTCGGCTTGGGCGCCCGCTTGGGCAGTGCGGCGGCGATCCCCTGCTTCAGCGCCAGGCACGAGGCCTGCCACGGGCAGAGCGTGCAACGCGGCCGGCGGGGCGTGCAGATGACGGCCCCCAGGTCCATCATCGCCTGGGCATGGTCGCCGGGCCGCAGCACGGGCGTGAGCGCATGCGCGAGCCGGCGCAGTCTCGCCTTGGCGCGCGGCAGCGGCTCCCTCACGGCGAAGAGGCGTGCCATCACGCGCTCGATATTGCCGTCGACCACGGTCGCCTTGCGCCCGAAGGCGATGGCGGCAATCGCGGCCGCGGTGTAGGGGCCGATGCCGGGCAATTCCTCTAAGCTCTCCTCGCTCTTGGGAAAATGTCCGCGATGGCGGCGTGCCACGATTTGGGCGCAGCGATGGAGATTGCGCGCCCGCGCGTAGTAGCCGAGACCCTGCCAGGCGTGCAGCACCTCATCGAGCTCTGCCTCGGCCAGAGCCGCGACCGTGGGCCAGCGCGCGAGGAAGTCGCGGAAATAGGGTGCGACCGTCTTGACCGTGGTCTGCTGCAGCATGATCTCGCTGAGCCAGACGCGGTAGGGGTCGGGGTGCTCGCCGGCTTTCGCGCGCCAGGGCAGCGCGCGCCGGTGGCGGTCATACCAGGCGAGAAGGCCGGCCGCGAGCCGTGCTAAATCGCGGCGCGAAAATATCACCGAAGCGCTGGTGGTCCTCTGTGCCATGCTCGCATAAGATTAGCCGAGTGCCCCTACCCTGAGCATAGAGCTCGAGCGCAAGAATGAAAGAAAGCCCAGCATGAGGACGCCATGACCCGGTCGGGCGGTGGCGCGCGCAGCCTGGCTCAGCTCCTGCCTAAGCTCACCCGCGCGGTGATGGGCAAGCGCGGCTTCGCGGAAGCGGGGCTCCTCACCGATTGGCCGGCGGTCGTCGGCCAGGATATCGCGGCCAAGGCGCTTCCCGAGCGGCTCGACTTTCCCCGCGGCGAGCGCAGCGAGGGGACCTTGCATTTGCGCGTGGAGGGCGCCTGGGCGCTTGCCTTCCAGCATCTCGAGCCTCAGCTCCTCGAGCGCATCAACGCCTACTTCGGTTACCGCGCGGTGAGCCGGCTCAAGCTCCACCAGGGCCCACTGCCGCGGCGGGCAGAGACGCCGCCGCCCGGCACCGCGCCGAGTGCGGTGGAAAAGAGCGGCGCCGCCGCCGCGGCGGAAGCCGGCCTCGCCGAGGAGCTCGCCGCGGTCGAGAATCCGGCGTTGCGCGCCGCCCTTGCGCGCTTGAGCCAAGCCCTGCAGAGCGGCACCCAAGCCGGCAAGAAAGGCCGCTAACGATGTCTCTTGAGGGCGGGCCTTATCCACAGGAATCTTGACCCAACTCAGCCGAGAGCGCTTGTGGCGGTCCCGGCGGCTGCCCTATACTCCACCACATCTAGTAGCTAGGAGGCGATTTTGGCTCGGTTTTCACAAGTTTTTGTATTTGTTACTCTGGTCTTTGCCGGCCTCGCGGGGACAGCCGCAGCCGCCACGGTCGAGGACATGCTGGCCGAGGGCAGCCTCGGCAGCGACAAGGCCCCGGTCACCGTCATCGAGTATGCCTCCCTCACTTGCCCTCACTGCGCCGCCTTCGCCAACACGACCTTCGAGGCGTTCAAGAAGAAGTACATCGACACGGGCAAGGTGCACTTCATCTACCGCGACTTCCCCTTCGATCAGCCCGGGCTGCGCGCGGCCATGATGGTGCGCTGCTCCGGGCCCGAGCGCTTCTTCGGCTTTCTCGAGATCCTGTTCAAATCGCAGGAGAGCTGGGCGGGTGCCGCCGATCCGTTGGCCGAGCTCGCCAAGATCGCGCGTCTCGGCGGCATGAGCAAAGAGGAGTTCGATGCCTGCATGGCAAACAAGGAGCTCATGGACGGCATCCTCAAGGGAGAGCTCGAGGCGCAGGAGAAGTATAAGGCGGAGTCGACGCCGACCTTCATCGTCAACGGCGTCAAGCACGAGGGCAACATGTCGCTCGAGACGCTCGACGGAATCCTTGCCCCGCTCCTCAAGTAGTACGTGGAATCATGGATTCGCGAGACACCCCCCTCCCCTCCCCGGCGCAATCGCATTTGGCACCGAGCGGATTTCCTCATCCTTCGAGACGGGCCTTCGACCCTCCTCAGGATGAGGAAATTCCCTGGATTTTCGGGCCGCCTCACCCTGAGGAGCGCGCGAAGCGCGCGTCTCGAAGGGCGAGGCGGCGAAATGCGATTACCCCCCTCCCTTCCCTCCCCCTCAAGGGGGGAGGGAATATGCGCGACTTCAACAGCTT
>DATEQI010000296.1:0-3046 GCA_035272805.1 Alphaproteobacteria bacterium
GGCAGGTAACGCGCTTTCAGCATCTCGCTGCCGAAAAGCGAGATGGGCGCGCTGCCGAGGCCTTGCATGGCAAAGGCGAAGTCGGCGAGGCCCGAGCGATAGGCCAGCGTCTCGCGCAAGAGGCAGAGCGCGCGCACGTCGAGCTCCTTTGCGATGCCGCCGTGGGAGGCGGGTACGACGTAGCGCAGCCAGCCTGCCTCGCCGAGACGCGCAACCAAGCGGCGCACGAGGGTCTCCGCCTCGCCCTCGTCATGCTCGTGAGGCGCGAGCTCGGCCCCAACCCAAGCGTCGAGACGGGCCTTGAGGCGGCGATGCGCCTCATCGAAAAAGGGCCAGGCGAGGAAGCTCTTGTCCGCCATCTTGTCCGTTCGCCGCTAAAGCGCCCGCCGCGCGGGCCGCGCGCGCGAGCACTCCCTTGGTGCCGCCCGGCGCGCAGCTCCCTCGGCCTCCTCGAGCGAGTGCTTGAGCTTGGCGAGGAGCGCGTAAAGCGTTGCCATCTCCTTGCGTCCGAGACCCGCCATCATGGCGGCGATCCAGCTTTCATGCACCGGCGTCATGGCATCGAAGGTGCGGCACCCGGCCGGCGTCAGGCGCACCAGCTGCACGCGCCGGTCGCTCGCGGCAACGGTGCGCTCGACGAGCCCTTCGTTCGTCATGCGCTCGATCAGGCCGGTGACGTTGCCGCTCGTCACCATGAGCCGGCGCGAGAGCTCGCCCATGGTGAGGCCGTCGGGGGCGCGCTCGAGCTGGGCCAGGAGATCGAAGCGCGGCAGGGTCATCTCGAAGGACTCGCGCAGGCGCCGGCGCACGCGTCTCTCGATGAGATTGGCGCAGGTGAGAAGGCGCAGCCAGACGCGCAGCTCGAGCCGGTCGCCGTGGCGCACGCCGCTCTCGTAGTCGAGCCGCCGACCCACGTCCGGTGAAGGGCCGCCCTCGGTCCTCACATCACCTCTCCGCCGGCGACCGCGATGCTCTGGCCGGTGACCGCGGCCGAGTCCGGAAGGCAGAGCCAGCCGACCGCCGCCGCCACCTCGGCGGGTGTTATGAACCGGCCTTGGGGATTGCTCTTGACGAGCTCGGCGCGCGCCTCCGCGACACTCATCCCGGTTGCCTTGGCGATGGCGTCGACGGCACCTGCCACCAGATCCGTGTCCGTATAGCCGGGGCAGACCGCATTGACCGTGATCCCCTTGGTCGCGAGCTCGAGGGCGAGCGACCGCGTCAAGCCCACGAGCCCGTGCTTCGCCGCAGAGTAGGCGCTCACGTAGCGATAACCGACGAGGCCGGCGGTGGAGGCGATATTGACGATGCGGCCCCAGCCGGCCGCGAGCATGCCGGGGAGCGCCTCCCCGACCGCGAGAAAGGCGCCGGTCAGATTGACGGCGAGCATCTCCTCCCACATGGCGCGGCTCGTCTTGAGGAAGGCGGCACTCTTCACGGCACCCGCGTTGTTGATGAGGATGAGGGGTGGCCCATGGGCGGCGCGCGCGCGCGCGAAGGCCGCGGCAAGGGCCTCGGCATCGCCCACGTCGGCGACAGCGGTCGCGACCTTGCGGCCATGGGCCGCGCGCAGGCACTCGGCCTCGCGACGGAGCGTTCCCTCGCTGCGACCGACGAGGGTGAGATCGGCACCCAAGTCCGCGAGGCGCTCGGCGATCGCGGCCCCGATGCCGCGCCCGCCTCCGGTGACGAGGGCGTGGCGGCCGCGGAGGGGGGCATCCCCTACTCCCGCACGGGTGGGGAGTGGGGCTCGCTGCGAGGTCGCGCTGGCTGCCATGATCGCTTTGCCTCGTCCCGAAGCCCTCTCGCGCGCGAGGCCGCACTCTTGCGGGCCGCCTCGCGGGCTTGCCGGGAATTTAGTTTAAACCTAAAGTAAACCGCCGGTGCCGTTCAAGTCCATTCGCTGAGCGATTGAGATGAGCGAGAGCCTCTTTCACACCACCACGCCGATCCGTTTCCAGGACTGCGACTCCGCGGGCATCGTCTATTATCCGAATTTCCTCCACAAGGTGGAGGCGGCGATCGAGGACTGGATGAGTGCTGCGCTGGGCGAGTCCTACCGCGACTGGATATTCGCCGAGCGCCGCGGGATGCCGCGCGTCAAGGTGGTTTGCGATTTCCGCAAACCGTGCCGCATGGGCGACCGGCTCACGCTCACGCTCTATTTGCGCAAGCTCGGCCGCACCTCGATGGAGGTCGAGGCGGTCGGGCGCGTCGCCGGCGAGGAGCGTTTGCGGATTGCGCTGGTGCTCGTCGCCGTATCGCTCGAGAGCCACAAGGCGGTACCCTTCACCGCTGCGTTTCGCGCCAGGCTCGAGCGCTACCTGAGGCTCTCGAGAGAGGAGGCTTGAGCGGCGGCGCCTCGGTGCCGACGGCTCATGGCAGGGAAGGAGGCCGATCATGCAAGTGCTGCAGCCGCCGGGCTGGCCGCGCCCCAAGGGGTATAGCAACGGGATCGCCGCGGAGGGCCGCCTCGTCTTCATCGCCGGCATGGTCGGCTGGAACGAGGCCGAGCGTTTCGAGACCGACGCGCTCGCGGGCCAAGCGCGCCAGGCGCTCAAGAACCTCCTCGCGGTGCTCGCCGAAGCCGGGGGCAAGGCCGCGCATATCTGCCGCATGACCTGGTACGTGACCGACAAGCAGGCGTATCTCGCGAACGTGCGTGAGCTCGGTCAAGCCTACCGCGAGGTGATCGGCAACCACTTCCCCGCCATGACCCTCGTCGAGGTCTCGGCCCTCGTCGAGGACGGCGCCAAGGTCGAGATCGAAGCGACCGCGGTGGTGCCGAAGGGATGAATCGAGAGACTGGACCGAGCAGTCCCTCACCCGGCCGCTTCGCGGCCACCCTCTCCCGCTTGCGGGCTAGTTGATGCACACATCTTTGTGGAGGCGCCGATCACGTTAACCCCTCTCCCGCTTGCGGGAGAGGGAGGGACCCATTGCGCAGCAATGGGAGGGTGAGGGACGGCTCCGACATCCGGCAATCCCTCACCCTTCCCATCCCTCCGGGATGGGCCCCTTCCCTCTCCCGCAAGCGGGAGAGGGA
>DATEQI010000297.1:0-2570 GCA_035272805.1 Alphaproteobacteria bacterium
TTGGGGCTTCGCGCCGACCCCGCTCGTCTACGAGTACCGGCTTTCCGAGGGCGCACAGGTCCCCGACGTCAATCCGCTCAATCCCAAGTACCGGCTTTTCGCGCAAGCGTGGCGACGGATGCCGCTCGCGCTCTCGAAGCTGCTCGGGCCGCTCATCGTGCGCAACATCGGCTAGTACGCGCCATCTGAGAGATGTGAGTCATGGACATAGCGAATTGTGCGGCGGTTGCGGGTACACGCTTGGCGTCCGCCGCAACGGCGCTCCGTGAAAATCGGCACTAGTGCTCGGAATCATGGATACGTGATACTCCCCCCTCCCTACCCTCCCCCTCAAGGGGCTAGTTGATGCACGCATCTTTGTGGAGGCGCCGATCACGTTAACCCCTCTCCCGCTTGCGGGAGAGGGACTTATCGCGATTGGCGGCGGCGCGACGATGTGTGCATCAACCAGCCTCAAGGGGGGAGGGGGTGACGCTCGAATTTGGAGAGTCGGCACTAGCATGGCGCGCAGTTCCTCCTCCGCGCGAGATCCCGCCGGCGATGCGGTGCCGAGTACCCTCGTCCGGCGCGCCTGGACGGCGAGTGCCTTGGCGCTTGCGGCCTTCGTTCTCCTCTTGGGTCTGCTGTTTCGGCAGGAAGTCGCCGGCGCCTACCGTGTGTGGGTCGATTCGCGAGCCTATAATCACGCGTTCCTGGTGCTGCCGATCGCCGGCTACATGATCTGGTCGCGCCGCGCCTGGCTCGCGGGCGTGACCCCGAGGCTCGAGCCGCGCGCACTTCTCCTCCTGCCGCCGCTCTCCCTTGCGTGGCTCGCGGCCAGCACCTTGGGCGTGCTCGAAGGACGGCAGTTCATCGTCATGACGATGCTTCAGATCGTCCTCTTCTCGACGCTGGGCCCGACCATCTATCGCCGTCTTCTCGGCCCGCTGCTCTATCTCTATTTCCTCGTGCCGAGCGGCGAATTCCTCGTACCCTATCTGCAGGATTTCACCGCGCATTGGGTCACGCTTGCGCTCAGATGGGCGGGTGTTCCGGTTTATTCCGACGGCATCTTCATCGAGGTGCCGGCCGGCAAGTTCGCCGTGGCGGAAGCCTGCGCGGGCCTGCGCTTCCTCATCGCCGCCGTCGCCTTCGGAGTGTTCTTCGCGCTCATCATGTACAGCGCCCTGTGGAAGCGAGTGGCGTTCGTCGTGCTCTCGATCCTGGTACCGATCGCTGCGAACGTGTTGCGCGTGTTCGGCATCATCTTCTTGGCCGGAACCGAGGGCTCGGCGGCGGCCATCGAGGCGGATCACGTCACTTACGGCTGGGCATTTTTCGCGGCGGTGCAGTTCGGGCTCATCCTTATCGGCCGTCTCTTTGCCGACCGCGCGCTCGGCGCGCCGCCGCCGCTCTCTCCCCGCGCGCTCAGCCCTGGCCCTGCCTCGCCCGTGAGGCTTTCGCTCCTCCTCGGCGCCGCCCTCGTCCTTGCAGCACTGGGCCCTGCCTATGGCATGTTGCTCGACCGTCGCGATGCGGGCGGAAACGTCGCCTGCGCCGAGTCACCCAAGCCGCCGGCAGCACCATGGCGCCGCTTAGCTTCGGAGAGCGACGGCTGGAAGCCCAAGGTCATCGGCGCCGATTGCGAGTTTTTCGAGACCTTCAGCGACGGCGAGAGCGTCGTCCGCCGCTTCGTCGCCCTCTATGCGCCGCACGGCCGGGTCAGCAATCTCGTGCGCAGCCAGAACCGCCTCAGCGACGAGACGCTGTGGCGCTCGGCACTCGGCGGTGAGAGGGAAGTGCGCACAAAGGGCGGCGTGCTCACCGTGAACGCCGCCGCTGTCGCGGCCGGCGAGCGCAGGCTTTTGGTGTGGTCATTCTATCTGGTGGGGGATGCTGCTCTCGCCTCGCCGCTGGCCGCCCGGCTCCGCCAGGCACGCGCCATTCTCCTCGGCCGGCGCGGATACTCGGCTTTCGTGGCACTCGCCGCCGACATGCCCGACCCGGCCGCCCCCCCGGTCGAGACCTTAGGACGGTTCCTCGACGCGATAACGCCCTTCTCCGATTACGGCAAGCCGCCCCGCACGGGCGCTGCCATAGGCGACTAACACACTGACATCGGCGATAGAATCGCGGGATCGGGTCGGCATGGCTCGCGCTCGGTCGCTACTTGCGTCCCTCGCCGCCGAGATACCCGCGGATCACCCACTCGACCGGCCGTACGAAGACGAGCGGGGCAAAAAACGCGGCCAGCAGGATGATCGCCATGACGATCCACCACATTGCACGGTAGGGGGTGCCATAGACGACCAGGACTGCGACCATCGCGGCAAAGCAAAGAAGTCCGCTCGTCACGCACAGCATGATGCAAAGACGCCGCCGCCCTTCCCTGTTCTCCATGGCTCTCCTCCTTTCCCGCGCGCTGGCGGAATTTAACATAGCATAGCACGAAACTGCGCGCTGGCGACGACCGGTAATGAGTCAAGTTGCCCAAGTCCCCATCCTTCGAGACGCGTCGCAAGCGCGACGCTCCTCAGGATGAGGACTTCGAGCTTGGGTTTCACCTCATCCTGAGGAGGCCGCGAAGCGGC
>DATEQI010000298.1:0-3883 GCA_035272805.1 Alphaproteobacteria bacterium
CGTCGCCATCGCCATGCGCTTGATGCCGAGCTCCTTTGCCATTGCGACCGCAAGCGCCAATCCGCGCGCCTTGAAGGAGCCGGTGGGCAGGCGGCCCTCGTCCTTGATCAGGAGCTCGCCGCCGCCGAGCCGGCGCTGAAGCCGCCGGGCGGCGAGCAGGGGCGTCACCACCTCGCCCAGGCTCACGATGTTCTCGACGCGCCGCACGGGGAGGAATTCGCGATAGCGCCAGAAGTCGTTGGCGCGCCGGGCAAGCCCCGCGCGGCTCACCCCGCGGCTGAGCCGCTCGAGGTCGTAGCGCACGAGGAGCGGCTTGCCGGCGCGCGAGAGTGTCGCGATCCGGTCGGCGGGATAGCGCTCGCCGGTGAGGCCGCATTCGAGGTGGCTCACGAAAGTCGCGCGTTCGGCCGAGAGATTGTCTTCCGGGGTGCTCATCGGCGGGGATGCTCCAATGCCGGCCGGGCGGAAGGCTTCGAGAGGGCGCGCTGCGGCTTCCGCACCTGTTCCAATTAGGACGGCGAGACCCCGAGGTCCAGCGCGGATTTTGCGTTCGCCGCCCGCCCGCGGTACGGTAAAATGGCCGGCGCGCGAGAGCGCGCCTACCCGGCGCCCGGGCCGGCGACCTTCAGAGACAAGGATAAGAACCATGCAAACCATGCTCCTGCCTCTTGAGGAAAGCGATGGTCTCCCCTCGATCCTGCGCACCGCCCTCTTGGCCGCTACCGCATTCGGAAGCTACATGGAGGGGCTTCACGTCCGGCCCGGCCTGACCGGCGTGGTGGCGGCCGGTGCGGAAGGCCTCGTGGCGGCCACACCGGGCCTGATCGAAAGCTTCGAGCGCGAGGATCAGGCGCGCGCCCAGCGCGTGCGCGCCTCCTTCGAGGCCTTCATGCGCGAGAACGGCGTCGAGCGCAGCGCCTCGCTCGCCCCTCAGGCGGCCCCGACGTTCGGCTGGTACGAGGAGACGAGCCAGGGCGAGGCGACGATCGGGAGTCGCGGACGCGTCTTCGATCTCATCGTCGTCGGCCGGCCGGTGCGCGGCGGCTCGAGTGCCGCCATGACCACGCTGGAGACGGCACTCTTCGAGAGCGGCCGGCCCCTCCTCATCGCCCCTCCTGCCGCACCCGCGAGGCTCGGCGAAAAAATCATCATCGCGTGGAATTGCTCGACCGAGACGGCACGCACGACCGCCTTCGCCATGCCTTTCCTTGACCGCGCCAAGTCCGTGCTCGTGCTCCAGGTCGAGGGCGGCACGGTGCCCGGCCCCAGCGCTCACGAGGCGGCACGGCAGCTGCGGCGCAACGGCATTTCTGCCGACGCCAAGATCGTCGCCACGCAGAGGCGCAGCACGGGCGAGACCATCCTCGCCGAAGCGGGGAACTGGGATGCGGATCTTCTCGTCAAGGGAGCCTACACGCAGAGCCGTTTGCGCCAGATGATCTTCGGCGGCATGACGAGCCATATCCTGGCCGAGGCGACGCTGCCGGTGTTCATGTCGCATTGAGGACGCGCGAGCGGCGGCTGCGGAACGAGCAATCCCGCTCCCAGGCTCGCAGGCGGCTCTGTATGCGCGAGGTTCCCTGGAGCAAGTTCCGATTGCATAGGCGCAGTGCGTGCTTCGAGACGCGGTGCTTCGCACCGCTCCTCAGCATGAGGTAGGTTTATGATTGCACAAAGAACCTCCTCAGCCTGAGGAGCGCCCGAAGGGCGCGTCTCGAAGGTCGCACCGATTCTATCCAGCCGGAACTTGCTCTACCCCGGGCAGCCCCATTTCATAACCTTGTTTTATATTTTTTCGCTTAGCCTCAGCATCATGCGAGTTCTGGGAATAGAGGGCGCGCCCCGCGCCCTCGTCCCCGTAACCGCCCGAACGATGCGCGATCAGGAGCGCGAGAATGCCATTCACATCATCGGGCCGGTTCGTCCGGTCTACACCACGGCGGCCGAGTGCCGCGGCGCAATTCCTGCTCCCGGCCGGAGCTCAGCGGATCGAGCCGATGGCGAGAGGCAAAACGATCACGGGCACCGTCGGAGAGAAGAATTTCGAGTTCGACATCGGCGGCAACGTCATTCGCTTCCAGGGCCGAAGCATTCCCTTGCAGCCGCTCGAAACGCACGTTCTTCGCATCTTGCTGAACAACCGCGGCCAGGTCACCTCCGTGACATCGCTCTCTCGCTCCAGGCGCGGGGCGCGCGAGGCAGCTTCGGCGGAGTCCATCCGGGAGGCCATATCCTCGCTGCGCCAGAAGCTCGAGGGAACCGGGCTGCAGATCAATTCGAGTCAAAGTGTGGGATACGAGATTCATGCCTTCAACGTGCCCGAGCTCAATCGCCGGCTGAGCGACAAGGTTCTCCTGGCGATAAACCAAGCCGCGGGATCGGGCAACAAGGCCCTCATCGAGCAGCTTCACGTCGCCTTGCAGCTCTCCAAGGAGAGCGAGCGGCAGTGGCGCAAGCGCGCTAAGGCGCGCGAGCAGCGCGCCGTTCCACGCAAGGATTAGCCTTTCCTTCGGCCCCGGCGCGCCGGCCGCTCGACCGCCTTGTTCCTCAAGCGCGCGAGCGTCCCTCCGCGGCGAGCGAATCGCGCTCTGCGATCGCCAGCCCGTCCCACAGCGAGGTGTAACGGAAATCGGGGAAGGCCGCGCGGCAGGCGGAAATATCGAAGGGCCGATAACCGCCGTGCGGCATCGGGCCCTCGCGCGGAAGGCTGCGGAGTCGCGCCGGCGGAGCGAACATGGCGGCGATGCGCTCGGCGATCTCGCGGAACGAATGCACCTCTCCGGTCGCGACATTGAGGGTGCCGCGGCTTCGCCTTGCGATCACCCGGGCGACGAGCTCGGCCACGTCGTCGATGAGCACGTGATCGCGCCGCTCCTCGCCCTCGCCGAAGAGGAGGATCTCCTGGCCGGCCGCCGCTTGGCGACGGAAACGGTTTGGCCCGTAGCCGTTGTGAGGATCGGCGGCACCGTAAAGCAGGCTCGGGCGCAGGACGGCGAGCGGCCCCTTGAAAGCACCCCCGAGGACCAGCTCGCGCGCAAGATGCATGGCACCGTGGAGCGAGCCCGGCTCGGCGCAGGAGGTCTCCTCGAGCGGCGTCGCCGAGTCGCGATAGACCGCATCGGAGCTGATATAGACGACATGCGCCACCGCTACCTTCCGGAGCGCCGCGGCGACCGCCTCCATCATGCGGAGGTTGGCCGTGAGCATCGCCGCGTCCTTGCAGGGCGCCAGCGCCGAGACGACGAGAAGCGTGTCTTGAGCCTGGAGGCGATCCGCCAGCTGCCTGCCTGCATCGGGCGCAAGCAAATCGAGCCTCGCACGGCCGAGCGCCAGCACCGGAATACCCCGGGAGGCGAGGAGCCGCGCACTGGCGCCGCCGACGAAGCCGCCGGCACCGAGCACGACGACGCGTTCCGGGGCGCTCGGCCCTGTCCTCGCATGCTCGAGCATCGCGGGGACGGGTCTCAGGCCGCGACCTTGAGGGCGCGCTCAACGGTGGGGCGGGCCGCAAGCGCCGCAGCCCAACCCTTGAGATTGGCAAGGCCGTCGGCCTTCTCCATCACCGCCTGACGCCCCGCGATGACCGGGTAAAGCGCCACATCGGCAATGCTCAGCTCGCTGCCCGCGAGATAGGCGGCAGCACCAAGCCGGCGGTCGACGACGCGGCAAAGATCGAGGAAGCGCGTCTCGAAGAAGCTCGCCGCTGCTGCCGGCTTGTCCGGCAGGAGCATCGTCGCGTAGAAGATTCCGCTGCTCGCGGGGGCTACGTCGGTGAGCGACAGCATCATCCACTGATAGGCAAGCGCGCGCCCGGCCGGGTCCTTCGGCACGAGCTTGCCGGTCTTCTCGGCGAGATAAAGCAAGATGGCGCCCGATTGATTGA
>DATEQI010000299.1:0-4930 GCA_035272805.1 Alphaproteobacteria bacterium
CTCGGCCCCGGCCGCATCCACCACTGCATGCGCCTCATCGGCATGGCCGAGCGCTCGCTCGAGGCCATGTGCGCCCGCGCCCGCTCGCGCGTCGCCTTCGGCAAGCCGATCGCCGAGCATGGCGTGGTGGCGGAGATGATCGCGCGTTCGCGCATGGAGATCGAGCAGGCGCGGCTGCTTGTGCTCAAGGCGGCCTACATGATGGATACGGTCGGCAACAAGGCGGCGCGGAGCGAGATCGCCATGATCAAGGTGATCGCCCCCAACATGGCGCTGCAGGTGATCGATCGCGCCATCCAGGTCCACGGCGGCGGCGGCGTCTGCGAGGACTTCGGCTTGGCGCATGCCTGGGCACAGGCGCGCACCTTGCGTCTCGCCGACGGTCCCGACGAGGTGCACGCGGCCCAGATCGCGCGCCTGGAGCTCAAGAAGAACACGGCGCTCTCATGAGCTCCGCCCGCGCGCGACGGCGAATTTCGAAGCGCGGAATATAATTGCGGCACTGGGTCAGTCTGGCTGAATCCTCATCCTTCGAGACGCGTCGCATGCGCGACGCTCCTCAGGATGAGGACTCCGTTGTTTAGGGTTTCACCTCATCCTGAGGAGCCGCCGCAGGCGGCGTCTCGAAGGATGGGGTGAAACTGACCCATTACCATAATTCCGCTCGCGTTGACGCCATGTTGGCGCTGTGCGACAGTGGCCGCAACGCTTGCGGACATAGAACGGAAGGCGGGAGCGCTCTGAGCTCGTATCCGCCGGCTCGAGGGCGACGCCGGCACGAGCGGCGGCCGCAATAATAATCCGCGGGTGAAGGGAGGCGTTCGAGTGGTCGATCGGCCCGAAAGGCATCGGGGCACCGTGGGATTTCGCCATGCCGCGCGCCAGTCCGCGTAGGAGCGCTGGCGCCTGCCGCGCGGGGACGCCGTGATGGCGACACCCCGTTTGGCCGGCGCGGACGGCGGCCGGCCGGAGAAAGCGCCTCTCGGCGAGGCCCTTCTCGAGGTGAGGGGTATCAGCGTTCGCTTCGGCGGCATCCTCGCCCTCGACCAGGTCTCCTTCAGCGTGGGCGGGGGGCAGATCGTCGGATTGATCGGTCCGAACGGGGCGGGCAAGACGACGCTCTTCAACGTCCTCTCGCGCCTCTACCGCCCCGCGGAAGGCGATATTCGCTTCGACGGACGCTCGCTCCTGGCACTTCCTGCCCACCGCATCGCAGCACTCGGCATCGGCCGGACCTTTCAGAACCTGGCCCTCTTCCGTTCCATGACCGTGCTCGAGAACGTCATGGTCGGCGCCCATTGCACCGGGGCGAGCAGCTTCCTCGGCAATGCGCTCGGGCTTCCTGCCGTGCGTCAGGAGGAACGCGGGCTCCGTGAGGACGCGCGCCGCATGCTCGGACTCCTGGGCCTCGAGGAGGTGGCGCATCGGCCTATCGCGAGCCTTCCCTTCGGCACGCAGAAGCGCGCCGAGATGGCCCGCGCGCTGGCGAGCGCGCCCAAGCTCCTCCTTCTCGACGAGCCGGCGGGCGGCCTCAATCACGAGGAGGTCGCCGCCCTTGGCGCGCTCTTGCGCCGCATTCGCGAGGCCCTCGGCCTCACCATGCTGCTCGTCGAGCATCACATGAGCTTCGTGATGGCCATTTCGGACCAGGTCGTGGCGCTCGACTTCGGACGCGTCATCGCGCAAGGCACGCCGGCCGTGGTGCAGGCGGACGAGGCCGTGATCGCGGCCTATCTGGGGCGGGCACAGTGATGGCGGCGCTCCTCGAGGTGAGCGGCCTCAAAGCGGCCTACGGGCCGACGGAGGTGCTGCACGGCATCGCTTTCAAGCTCGACGAAGGCGGGATCACGGCCCTCCTCGGCGCCAACGGCGCCGGCAAGACGACGACGCTGCGTGCCGTGTGCGGCACGGTCGCGCGCTCGGGCGAGATCCGCCTCATGGGCGAGCGCATCGATCACAAGGCGACCGAGGACATCGTGCGCCTCGGCGTCGCCCAGGTGCCCGAGGGGCGCGGCACCTTCGTCAATCTCTCGGTCGAGGAGAACCTCAAGATCGGCGCCTACATCCGCCGCGCGCGCGACGGGGTGGCTGAGGACATCGAGCGCATGTACCAGTATTTCCCGCTCCTTGCCGAGCGGCGCCGGCAGCAGGCGGGGACGCTTTCGGGCGGCGAGCAGCAGATGCTGGCGATCGCAAGGGCGCTCATGCTGCGCCCGCGCCTGCTCGTGCTCGACGAGCCCTCCTTCGGCTTGGCGCCGCTCGTGGTGGCGAGCATCTTCCGTATCATGGAGACGGTGCGGCGCGATGAGCGCGTCAGCATCCTCCTCGTCGAGCAGAACGCGGCGTTGGCACTCGAGCTCGCGGACCATGCCTACCTCCTCGAGACGGGGCGCGTGGTGATGGCGGGGACTGCGCAAGAGTTCCAACGGAACGAGCAGGTCCGCCGCTCGTATCTCGGAATCTAGGGCTAGGAGTCCATCAAAATGTTTCTAGCTCCCGAAGTTGTCATTGCGAGCCGTAGGCGAAGCAATCCAGCCTTTTCCGGCCGATGCTGGATTGCTTCGTCCCCCGGATCCAGTCCGGGGTCGCCTCCTCGCAATGACGAGCTGGACGACTAGCGCAGGGCAAAGCCATGGAGCAGCTCCTCCAGCAGGTTCTCTCGGGTCTCGCCACGGGTGCCGTCTACGCGAGCCTGGCCTTGGCCCTCGTCATGATCCATCAGGCGACCGAATCGGTGAATTTCGCCCAAGGCGAGATGGCGATGTTCTCGACCTATATCGCCTGGATGTTCGTTCAGGCGGGGGTGCCGTTCTGGATCGCCTTCGTCCTGACCGTGGCGATCTCCTTTTTGGGCGGGGTCTTGATCGAGCGCGTCCTCATCCGCCCGGTCGAGTCGGCCCCCGTGCTCTCCCAGGTCATCGTCTTCATCGGGCTCCTCGTCATCTTCAACAGCACGGCCGGCTGGATCTTCACCTACACGGTGCAGGAGTTCCCGAGCCCCTTCGGCGACACGCCGCTCTTCGGCGACATGATCACCTCGAGCGAGCTCGGGGTGATCGGCGTCACGCTCGTCGTGCTGGCACTTCTCTATGTCTTCTTCCGCTTTACCCCGCTCGGCTTCGCCATGCGTGCCGCCGCGCAGAATCCGGAATCGGCGCGGCTCGTCGGCATCCGCGTCGGCTGGATGCTGGCGATCGGCTGGGGCCTGGCCGCGGCGGTGGGAGCGGTCGCCGGCATCATGGTGGCGCCCGTGCTGTTTCTCGACCCCAACATGATGAGCGGCGTGCTGCTTTATGCCTTTGCCGCGGCGCTCTTGGGCGGCATCTCGAGCCCGGGCGGGGCGGTCGTCGGCGGCCTCGTCGTGGGCGTGCTCGAGAACCTCGTGGGCACCTACCTGATCCCGACCGAGCTCAAACTGACCGTTGCGCTCGCCGTGATCATCATTATCCTCGTGGTCAAGCCGAGCGGTCTCTTCGGCACTGCGCTCATCAAGCGAGTTTAGCCATGGTCGAGACCAGCGAAACCGCAAGCGCGAGCCTGGCCGGGAGCCGCACCGCCGGGCTGAGTGCTGCCGGATGGCGCCGACTCGGGGTGCTCGCGGCGATCGTGGCGGCGGTGATCTTGCCGTGGCTCGTCAGCGACTACCGCACCTTTCAGTTCACGCTCGCAATGATTTACGCGGTAGCCCTTCTCGGCCTCAACCTCTTGACCGGCTACAACGGCCAAATTTCGCTCGGACACGGCGCCTTTTTCGCGATCGGCGGCTACACCGCGGCGATCCTCATCCACCGCTGGGGCGTTCCCTATTACCTGACGATCCCGCCCGCGGGCCTGCTCTCCTTCGTGATCGGCGTGCTTTTCGGATTGCCGGCGCTGCGGCTCGAGGGCCTCTACCTGGCGCTCGTGACGCTCTCGATGGCGGTGGCGACCCCGCAGTTTCTCAAATATTTCGACAGCTGGAGCGGCGGCTCGCAAGGCATCATCCTGACCAAGCCGGCGGCACCGGCCTTCTTTCCCGTGGGCACCGACCGCTGGCTCTATTACCTTTCGCTTGCCGTGCTGATCCTTGCCTTCTGGGCCGGGCGCAATCTCTTGCGCAGCCGCACCGGGAGGGCGCTCATTGCCATCCGCGACCACCCGATCTCGGCCACCGCCATGGGCGTCAACACCGCGCTTTACAAGACGACGGCGTTCGGGGTAAGCGCGCTTCTGACCGGAATCGCCGGCGCGCTCGCAGCACTCGCGACCGCCTTCGTGGCGCCCGACAGCTTCAGCCCGTTCCTCTCGATCTCCTTCATCGTCGGCTCCGTCGTCGGCGGCATCGCCACCATCTCGGGTGCGGTCTTCGGCGGCATCTTCATCCAGTTCGTGCCGAACATCGCCAACGACATTTCCGACGCGGCCCCGTGGGCGATCTACGGGCTCTTCCTGCTCGGCTTCATGTACTTGATGCCGAAGGGGATCGCCGGCACGCTCGGCGAGGGCCTGCGGCGGCTCGCATCCGCGCGCGCCGCCAGTGCCGAGGCTGCACGCGACCCGGCGCAATGATGTTCATGCTCGTGTTCAAAAAGGGAGGATAGCCATGACGTTCAAAAGACGAGGACTGATGATCGCAGCATGCGCTACAGCACTCGCACTCGCGTGGGCGCCGGCGCAGGCCGAGAAGAAATACGGTCCCGGTGTCAGCGACACCGAGATCAAGATCGGCAATACGGATCCCTACAGCGGCCCGGCGTCCGCCTACGGCCAGATCGGCAAGGCGATCGCCGCCTATTTCGCCATGATCAACGACCAGGGCGGCATCAATGGGCGAAAGATCAATTTCGTGACGCTCGACGACGGCTACAGCCCGCCCAAGACGGTCGAGCAGACGCGCCGCCTCGTCGAGGAGGATAAGGTGCTGCTTGACTTCCAGCCCCTCGGCACGCCC
>DATEQI010000300.1:0-4371 GCA_035272805.1 Alphaproteobacteria bacterium
CGCGCGGATCGATCAATAGACCGGCGTCGCCCAGGATCTCAGGGATCGCACTCACGTTCGAGGAGATCACCGCGGCACCTTGGCTCATGGCCTCGACGAGCGGGAGCCCGAAGCCTTCCCAGAGCGTCGGATAGACAAGCGCGAAGCAGTTCCTGTAGAGCCAGCAGAGCTCCCCGTCGCTCACATAGCCGAGCCGGATCAGGTCCTCGGCGATGCCGAGTGCCGCGAGGCGATCCTCGAAGTGCTGCATCATCCATCCGCTCTTGCCCGCTATCACGAGCGGCAACGTCCGGCGGCTCCCGGCCCGCAGGCGGGCATAGGCATCGATGAGGCCGTCGTAGTTCTTGCGCGGCTCGATGGTGCCGACCGCGAGCCAAAAGCCTGCGGCTTCAAGGCGGGCGAGCCGCTTGGGACGCGGGGCGGCGGGCGAGCCCGCGTCCGCGAAACGGCTCGCCTCATGGACGACGGCGGTGCGCTCGACCGGGTAGTGCGGAAAAATGTCAAGGAAATGGCGCCGGGAGAAGTCGGAGATGGCGACGATGAAATCGGCGCGCACGCTCGCGTTGAACACGCCCGTGAAGCAGCCGACGCGATTGCCCTCCGTGGTCCATTCGGGACCCTCGACGAAGGCGAGGTCGTGGAGCGTGTAGACGAGACGGGCGCGCTCCAGCGTGAGCGGGCAGAAGAAATTGTTCGAGTGGACGATGTCGGGATCGCCCAACACGCCGTCGAGTGCGGCGGGGGGGGTGCGCCAGAAGGCGCGCGCCGCCTCGAAGTCCGCGTGATGAAAGCCGCGCCGCACGTTGGCGCCCGCGGGGAGGGCCGTCTCCTCCGCCCAGCGCTCGTCCCAGTCGAGATCGCCGAAGGTCGCATAGAGCAGAAACTCATCCTCGGCCATGAGGGCCGGAAGATGGCGGATGAGGCTGTCGGCGAGCACGCCGCAGCCGGCCTTGTCCCTTCCGGTCTGGCTCACGTCGAACCCGATCCTCATGGCGCCGCCCGCCTCCGATGACGGGAGAGCGTCTCGGCGAGCGCACCGCGCAGCCAACCGAAGGTAAGCGCCAATAGCGACGGGTTGAGCGCGCCGTTCCAGTGCCAACCCGCCCTGAGCACGGCCCAGCTCACCGCATATGCGAAGCGAGGCCGGTCCGCGCGGGCAATGCCGCGCTCCTCGACCACGACATGGGCATAATTGGCAAGCCAGCGGTCCGGCACGCGGCCGAGCCGGCGCCTCAGCATGCTGTTGATCTCGGCGTGGAAGGCGGCGCGCCCGCTCAGCGTCTTGTTCTCGGGATAGAAGCGCGAGCCGGCGATGAGACGCGGCAAATGCGCGAAGCGGGCTCCGCCGTGGCCGAGACGCAGCCAGTATTCATAATCCATGCAGAAGTAAAGCGATTGGTCGAGAAGACCGAAGCGCTCGACGACGCGCCGGCGAAAGAACACGGCGGGCTGGCAGAGAAAGCACACCTCGGCCAAGCGCGCGAGATTCCACGGCTCGGTCGGATAGTCCTCGATCACGGCGTCGTTCTCGTCGATATGGCGGGCATCGCCGTAAACCACGTCGGTTTCGGGGTGCTGCGCGAAATAATCGAGCACCGCGCCGAGCGCGCCGGGATAGTAAATATCGTCCGAATTGAGCCAGCCGATCACCGGGCCCGTCGTCATCATCAGGCCCTTGTTGACGGCATCGCCCTGCCCCGCGTCGGGCTCCGAGACGAAGCGCAAGGAGGCCTCGTAGCGGCGCAGAATATCGACGGTGCCGTCGCTGCTGCCGCCGTCCACCACCACATATTCGATGTCGGCAACGCCTTGATCGATGACGCTTCGGATGGTGCGCTCGATGAAGCGAGCCTGCGCGAAGGACGGGGTAATGACGGAAATCGCGGCGCTCATTCGCCGGTCACTCTCCCCCTGCTTCCGCGACGGCCCGCCGGACGACGGTTGGCGCGCGAAGCGCTCACGACTTGGCACCCGGGGGGGTGCCTCGCAGCCGGCGGGCAAGCGCTCGCAACTGGGGCAGCCGGCCTCCGAGGAAGACGCGCGCCAGCTGCACGCGGCCCCAGAGCCAAGCGGGCGCCCGCCGGATGCGTGCGTAAAGCCGTAGGCAGATCTTCCGGGCAAAGTCCCGCACGCCGCCGGCGAGGGCACGCGATACTTCGCGGCAAACCAAGCGCAGGCGGCGGCGGAGCGGCCCAAGCAGCCGGCGCTCCTCCGCGATGATATCGTCGAAGAGGTCGAGATAGGCCTCGGACATGGTGGCGGCGTTCCCCAACGCCGCGGCGCGCGCGCGTCCCGCTTCGGCCAACCGCGCGGCGGCTTGCGGCTCCTCCTCGATCGTCTCGATCGCGCGGAGGATTTCGCCGGGCCGGCGCGGATCGAAGAGGAGTGCCCCGTCGCCCGCGATCTCGAGCAAGCTCGTGGTGTTGGCGCTCAGTACCGGGACGCCTTGCGCCATCGCTTCGAGAAGCGGCATGCCGAAGCCCTCGAACAAGGAGGGGAAGATGAGGGCGCGGGCGGCGGCGAGCAGGCCCGCGAGCTCACCCTCGGCGAGGAAGCCCGGGAATATCACGCGCTCGCCGAGCCCCATCCGCCTGGCGGCCGCCTTGAGCGCGCGGCCGCGGGCATCGTCGCTCGCGCCGGAGCAGACGATCTTGAGATCGCTCGAAGGATGCCGCGCGAAATACATGCCGGCGGCGGTCAGCAGCATGTCGTGATTCTTGTGCGGCCAGGTGTTCGCCGGATAGATCAGATAGCGCCGACGGGCGAGGCCATGGCGCGCAAGGAGTGCCGGCAGGGCTGCGTGATCGACGGGCCCGAGCCGGTCCGGCAGGCTGATATGGACGCGCCGCACCCAGCTCTCGTCGAGGCCGGTCGCGCGGCAAACACGATCGCGCACGTAATCGGAAATGCACACCAAGCGCTCGGCCACGGCCGCGGCCCTGAAGAAATTGGCGGCCCGTTCCTCGACCTCGGCACGGCTGAAGAACTGCGGATACTCGATGAACTGCAGGTCGTAGACGGTGGCAACCGTCGGCACCGCGGGACGCGCGTAGAAGGGTGCCGTGAACGGGCAATAGAGCAGGTCGGCGCGGCCGCCTCCGGGGAGAGCCGCCGGGTCGGGGTGAAGGAGCGCCCGGCCGTGCTCATCGAGCACGCAGAGCCGCGCCATTGCGGGAAGCCGCTCGCCCAAGAGGGCGTCGTTGGCGGCGGTCGTGAGCAGGAGCCAGCGCCAGCGGGCGCGCCTCTCTCCCATCTCGGACAGAAGTGCCAACACGAACCACTTGGCGCCGCCGTTCCCGCCGCCCGGCAGGAGCGGCGTCAGATCGACCATCACGGTCGCATGCTCCAATGGCGTGTGGCTCATCCAGGTGTCATCGCGCACGTTCGCTACGGCGTTGGCGGCTCTACGGGCGATTTGGTAAAGCCGGAACTGGCCGTTGTCCAGCGGCAATTGCCCGCGCGCCCGCAGCCGGTCTCTTCGAGCCCGCCCAAACGGCTCTGCCGAAGCAAGCGGGATGGATCACCGAGCTGCTCGCCCGCATGGGACGGCGCGCCGTCGCCTTCACCTTGCGCGACTGGCAGGCCTACCGCGCCGGCGATGAGGCACAGCGGCGTCTCCTCGCGGAACGTCTCGCGGAGATCAATTACAACGAGCGCGTGGTCTTCTATTGCGACCGGCCGCGGTAGCGGCGCCTTAAGGGGCTCCCGTCGGCTTCAGGGTAAGGCTCTCGAAGCCGAGCGCTAATTGGCGATCATCGGCCGAGAGCCCGAGCTCCTTGGGCGAGACCGCGCCGTCGACTTCGAAGTCGATCACCGCGACCCCGGTATCGCCGACGAGCTCGCGCGGTACGAGCGCGTGCTCCCGCACCGGCTTGCCGGCGGGCGGGACCTCCCAGAGCGCCACCGGCGCTCCGTTGACGCGCACCGTCGCTTCCAACCTCGCCCGCTTGGGCGGGACGAAGGCGCGCATGGAGGCGTCGAGCTCCAAGTCGCCCGCGGGCGGTGCCGCGAGGCGCAACACCAGCCGCGCTTTCGCGCGAGACCATCGGCCCCAGGGCTCGGCGTACCACCAGCCTTCCGTAGTGAAGAGCTCCGAGCCCCCGCCGGTGCGGAACTCGATGGTCTTGCCGAGGCTGTAGCGCGCGCCCACGACGCGCGCGCCGGCAGCCTCAAGAAGCTCGGCGAGCCGCGCGCGCGTGCGGTCGATTTGCGCGCAGCCGGCTCGCGCGGCATCGGGCAGAAGAGAAAGCCGCAGCGAAACTGCATCCCGGAACAAGACGCCGAGCCAACGCGCATCCACCGGAACGAGTGTCCCTTCGCCAGCCTGCCGGCGCGCTTGCCAGCAGGAGGAATAGGCGAGCGGCAGTACCA
>DATEQI010000301.1:0-10367 GCA_035272805.1 Alphaproteobacteria bacterium
AAGGACGTCTCCTTCGCGCTCGAGGCGGGCTCGATCACCGGCATGCTCGGTCCCAACGGCGCCGGCAAGACGACGCTCTTCAATCTGCTCACCGGCTTCATAGCCGCGGATACGGGCAAGGTGGAGTTCGACGGAGGGGCACTTCTCGGCCTGGCGCCCTATCGCATCGTCAACCGCGGGCTCGCCCGCACCTTCCAGCTGACCAGGCCCTTCGTCGGCATGAGCGTGCTCGAGAACGTCGAGGTCGCCTGCTTCGCCCCGCGCGTGCGACACGAGGGGCATGCGCGCGCCCGTGCCCACGCGATGCTCGAGCGCGTGGGCCTGGCCCAGAAGGCGGCTTCTCTCGTCGACGTGCTGCCCTACGGCGATCTCCGCCGCCTCGAGATCGCGCGGGCGCTCGCGACCAGGCCGAAGCTGCTTCTCCTGGATGAGCCCTTTGCCGGGCTCGGCACCAGCGAGATTCAGCCGCTCGCGGACCTCATCCGCGAGCTCCATCGCAAGGAGGGCCTCACCATCCTGATCATCGAGCACAAGCTGCGCGAGCTCATGCAGCTCGCGCACGAGGTGATCGCCATGGACTTCGGCGAAGTGGTGGCGATCGGCGTGCCCGCCGAGATCGTGCGCCACCCGCGCGTAGTCGAGGCCTACATCGGCAAGGCCGAAATCGGAGAGAGCGGGGGTGCGCTTGGCGCTGCTTGAGGTTTCCGACCTCGTCGTCCATTACGGCAAGGCGCTGGCGCTCGACGGCATCTCCTTCGAGGTGGGCAAGGGCGAGCTCGTGGGCGTGCTCGGGCCCAACGGCGCGGGCAAATCGACCTTGCTCAAGGCGATCTCCCGCACGGTGCCGCCGAGTGCCGGCCACATCGCGTTCGACGGCCGCTCCCTCGACGGACTTCCCGCCTACAAGGTGGTCGGCCGCGGCATCTGCCATTGCCCCGAGGGGCGGCGTCTCTTCCCCGAGCTCTCCGTGCTCAAGAACCTCATGCTCGGCGCCTACCTGCGCAACGACAGGCCGGAGATCGCCGCCGATCTCGAGAAAATCTACGCCCTCTTCCCGGTCTTGCGCGAGCGCAGCAGGCAGCAGGCATCGACCCTCTCCGGCGGCCAGCAACAAATGCTCGCGATCGGCCGCGCGCTCATGGGGCGTCCCTCTCTTCTCCTCCTTGACGAGCCCTCGGTCGGCATCGCACACCGCCTCAAGGTCGAGATCTTCCAATCGATCCGCGAGATCCAGCGCGCCGGCACCGCGGTGCTCCTCGTCGAGCAGGACGCACGCTCGACCGTCGCGGTCGCCGAGCGCCTCTATGTGCTCGAGCACGGCCGCTTCGTGCGCGAGGGGCGGCCCAAGGAGCTCGCCGACGACGACTACATCCGGCAAGTCTATCTCGGCGTCTGAGCCCGGCGGAGCGGGAGTGCGGACGCTAGCGTTCGGACCGGCGCGGTTCCGCCCCATCGCCCGAGAATACGAGCGAAATCAGCATGATGGGTTGTGGCTTCGAGCCCATGACGGCGCACCAGGGATGCCGGTCGCGACGCGAAGTGCCGGCCGCAGCGAGCATCTCCCGTGCGCCGCCGGGAACGCGGAGGCAACGCCCGGCGTTAACCGGGAGACGAGATCGAGGATGGGAGTGCCTTAGAGATCATGAGAGATCATGAGCCTTGCCTTTAGGGCCCCCATGTGACAAATTGTCGCGATTAGAGCTCATCCATCAGGGGAATGCCTAATGTCCAAGCGTAAAGCCGGTAAAGCTGAGGAAATAAAGCCCACTTCCGCTGCTGCGCCGAAATCGGGTCGTAAGCTTGTGCTGGGGCTAAGCAAACTTGCGCTGGGGCTAAGCGTGGCAGCGCTTGCGGCGGGGATTTCCCTGCCCTCCGGCCCTGCCAAGGCGATCGAGCCGGTGCCTTCCCTCGCCCAGCGCGTGAATGCGGTTCGGGCGCTCGCGCAGTCGAACCCGGCCGTCACCGACGAGCTGTTGCGGGAAAACCGCCTCATCAAAGTGCAATGGTGGAACAACTGGCCGAACTGGCCCAATTGGCACAATTGGCACAATTGGGGCAATGGGTGGTGGGGCAATTTCTGAGCCTTCACGCTCGGCCCGGCGGTCGATGGACCAGGTGAGGTTCCCGGAGCTCCTGGTCCTCCAGGCCACGCCCTTTTGCAATATCAATTGCTCGTATTGCTATCTGCCCAACCGCGACTCGCGGCATCGCATGTCCATTGATGCCGTCGGAGTCATTTCGAAAAAGATATTCGATTTCTTCGCGCCGTTGCCGCCGGACATCAGCATCGTGTGGCATGCAGGCGAGCCGCTTGCGGCACCCGTCGACTGGTATAGGGCCGCCTTCGCCGCGATCGATCGCAATTTAACTCCGGGCACCACGGTAAGATACAGTTTCCAGACCAACGGCACCCTCTTGAACGCGGAATGGATCCGACTGATCAAGGACCATAACATCCGGGTCGGGATTAGCCTGGATGGGCCGCGCGAAATCCACGATCTCAACCGCCGCACGCGGGCGGGCAAGGGAACCTTCGATGCGACGATGCGCGGTGTGAGGGTGCTGCAGGATGCCGGGCTGTCGTTTCACATCATCGGGGTCCTCACGAAGGCTTCGCTCGAGGACCCCGACGCGATGTTCTCCTTCTTGGTCGAAAACGGCATATCCGAAGTCGGTTTCAACATCGACGAGATCGAGGCGGAGAACAAGTCGTCGTCCTTGAGCGAGGAAAGCGCGCCCGCGAGATTCGTTCGCTTCTTCACGCGGCTGATCGAGCTGAACGAGCTCAACGGACGCCCGTTGACGCTCCGCGAGCTTCAGCACTGCGTCGCGCTTATCCTCTCCCGGCCCCCCGACTTCGTTTCGACCGAGAGCTCGCCCTTCGCCATCCTGAGCGTCGACCATCTCGGCAACTGCTCGACGTTCTCGCCCGAGCTCCTCGGCGTCGAGAACGCGGAATGGAGCAATTTCATCATCGGCAACCTTTTGACGGACGATCTCGAGGCGATCCTTTCGGGGCAAAGATTCTTGCGCTTGAGGGATGCCGTGACGCGCGGGGTGGAGCTTTGTCGCGCGACGTGCGAGTACTTCGAGGTCTGCGGCGGCGGCGCGCCGTCGAACAAGTTCTACGAGCTTGGAACCTTCGAGGGAAGCGAGACGCTTCATTGCCGGCTGATGAAGAAGGCGATAACGGAGATCAGCCTCGCCTATCTGAGCGCCAGATACGCTCAGCCGGCCGCAAGCACTGCCCAGGCGTGACGGAGGAGGCCCCGAGCAACGCGCCGTTTGGGTGCTGAAGTTTGGCCTCTCTGGTGATAGTATCCCATTCTCAGCTGGAGGAGGAGGTTGCTATGAGAAGATTTACGATTGGTGCTGCGGCTGCCGGTCTGTGGACTTTGGCGGCCGTCCTTCCCGTCGGTGCGGCGACAACGGTAAGCCCGTTTGCCGGCGCCTGGCACTTGAACAAGGAGGAGTCGAAGCTGGTTGCGGGAAACCCGGCGCCCCAGGACATCATCTGGGAAATCAAGAACTACAGCACAAAGGGTCACAACGACTACAATAAGGTGCAGTGGTCGCTCACCATCATCTACCCCGACGGCAAGGGGCGCGTCGAGGGCTTCAATGGCGCATTCGACGGCAAGCCCTATCCGATCCAAGGCTTGGAAGACGGAGCCACGCGCAGCTATACCGTGTTGCCCGACGGCTCGCTGAAGAGCGAGTCCATCAACCCGAAAACCAATGCCACCGGGAGCTCGACCTGCTCGCTTTCGCCCGATAGCAAGAAGATGACCTGCCAGGGCACGGCGGCCGACGCGCAAGGAAAGCCCGCGGAGTTCACCGTGGTTTTCGACCGGATGGTGAGCAGCGCCGAGCCGATCAATAAGAAGAAGCAACCATAAGAAGAAGTAAGGCGTGACGGCGCGCTGCCGCGGCTCTGCGGCGGCGCACCCGAGCGGAAATCCGTCTCCCTTCATCGCGATCCGCGCCGCCGGAAGCCGCGCCGAAGACCGTGCCGTGCGGATTCCCGAAGGGCGTCTGGATTCCACCTGATCGAGGCCGGCTAATAGAGGCCGGGCAGGATGCGCGCCGTCCTCTTGGCATAGGCGGCGTACTCGGGAAAGACGCGCGCGAGAAGCCGCTCCTCGTAGTCCATCCGGCGAATTTGCAGGTATCCCTGGCAGAGCGTGATCAAGACGGTCCAGGGGGAAAGAAAGTGGATGAGAACCCCCACGCTGGCGATGTATTCGGCCACATAGAGGGGATGACGGACGAAACGATAGGGGCCGGTCGTCACCAGCCCGCGCGCCTGAGGCGTGATGCTGAAAGAACGGCCGAGCCCGTAGAGAATGTACACGGCAAGCGCCATGCCGGCCAAGCTCACCGCGCTCGCCACGATATGCGCGGTGAGCGAGAGCTCGTCCGCAGGCGGGAAGAAGGTTACCGTGAACGGCAGGAAGCTCCCGAGGAGTGCTATAACGCGCGGCCAGAGCTCGGAGTATTTTGCCACGAGCGGCAGGCGGACCGCGAAGAGGCACGCCATGAGCAGGATATAGACGCAGGCGGTCACCGAGGTGAGCGCTCCCTCGAGCAGCATGGGCTCGGGCTCGTCCAACTCGACGTCCCGCAGCATCAAGAAGGCATTCTTTCCGTGGTAGCCGGCGGCAGCGGCGAGGATGAAGCAGAGAACGGTGAGAAGCACCCGGTCGAGCGGCCAAGCTCCGCCGCTCGCGCGCTCGCGAGATCCGGGTGCGGCAGCGCTCATCGCTCCGCTTGCCGCGGCAGACCGTTCATCAATCTTGCGCACCCATTCACTTTCTTGATTTTTGTCAAACAATCAGTCTGAAACCTTTTATCCGCTCTCGCCGCTCGGAAAAACCTGCGCCATTCCATTATGCCTCACTTTTAGCGCCGGGAGCGAACCCTCCTGCACATGACCGGGTGCCTTGCGCATAAGCCGGCCGCAGCACTCGCGGCGGGTACGCGCGCCGATCGGCGCGGCGGCTTCGAGCGGAGGTGCTGTTGATCTGGATCAATGCGGCAAGGCGGCCTCGCCTTAGAGTCGTTCTACCTGGAGGAGGGGGACGCCATGGCTACGCGGTCGGAAACGCAAGCCGGTCGGAGCTCTTTCGGCAATCATGTGCACGCCGTGGGCAGCTGGGCCGCGGAATTCGCGCGCCGGCTCGGGCGTGGCGTGGCGACCTGGGGCGAGCGCCGCCAGCTGGCCTACGAGCTCGAATCTCTCGACGACTCGGCACTCTCCGATCTCGGCATCGGACGCAGTCAAATACCGTCCTTCGTCAAGGGCTATGCTGGTGCCGACGAGCTGCTTGCGAAAATGGTGGCGCATCTCGGCCTCGAGGGTGCGAGCGCCAAGTTCGATCGCCTGCTGAGCCGCAATCTCTACAGCAACTGCACGCTGTGCAACGAGCAGAAGCGTTGTCGCCACTGGCTCGACAGCGAGAAGGACGGCAAGGCGGCGCCCGCCTTTTGCCCCAATGCCTGGTATTTCCAAAAGATCCTGAGCCGCGAGCAGGAGCGCGCCGCAAACCGCACCGCAGGTGCCGCGTAGCGCTGCGGCGTACCGTCAAGCGAGCTTCGCCGGCTAATAGAGCGGGTGCTTCGTCCGCTCGCAGGGTGTGTGCTCGGGGTGCCGCACTCGACGCGGTGGCCCTTGGCCACGACATCCCCGAGCTCACGTCATCATCTCATCCGGTTTACGTGTCGGCCGTCGACCGGATGCTGGAGACGCATCATCAATGGTGCGGGCGGGGGGACTTGAACCCCCACGGGCAAGCAATGCCCAACGGATTTTCATACCAACTACGGCTTTCGCCGCCGACGCTGTTGCGCAGTCGGGCGCAAGAGCGGGTTTGTGGTCTGGACTATCCCTTCACCTTGGCGTCGCCGCTTTAGGTGCTGCCCGTCTAGTCTCTACACCTTCCCGTTGCCGGGCTTGGCTCGGGATTGCCATTTCACAGGTTCCCCCGAATTTGGGCAGTTCTGCATCCGCGGTTTCCCGCGCGAGCACTCAAGCCGGATTAAGTCCGTTGCGTCTACCGGTTCCGCCACGCCCGCTTGACGGTTCCCTCTATACCGGGACGGCGCCGGCAAGCCAAGGCCCTCCAGGAAGCGGCTGTTCCGCACGCACTTCCTCTGTCATAAGGAGAGCCATGCCCAGCCTCCTGCCGCAGGGGATTTCGTGGCGCAGCCGCAGGCTGTGGCACCCCATCGGCTATGCGGCGACCGCACTCTGGATGGGGGTGATCCTCGTGATCACGCATGAGGACTCCGATCATCCGCTCTTCAAGCTGATCTTCACCGTGCCGCTTGCCGGCTGGATTCTCGGCATTGCGGCGGCGAGGCTCATCGGCCGCCTGTGGCCCAGAGAGACACCTCCCGAGGCCGAGCGCCGAAGACGGCCTTAAGCGCGCTCATCGGCTCTAAGGCGGCTCAGCCGTTTGCGTCGTCGAGGATTTCGCCGCCGAGTGCTATGAGCATCTGCCTGAGCTCGCGCGCCGTGCGCTCGATCGCGCGCTCATCGGTTGCGCGGATGACCAGGCTCACGCCGAAGCGGCCCTGGCGATAGAAGGGATAACTGCCGATCTCGACCTCGGGGTGACGCGCCTGCAAGGCACCCAGCCCTTCGGCGATCTTGCCTTCCGGGAGGTTGGTCGCGAGCGTGCGCGCGCGCAGGGGCTCGCCGCCGACAATTCGGTGCCGCAGGCCGTGGAACATGGCCTGCATGATCGCGGGCACCCCGGCCATGACGAAGACGTTGCCGATCTGGAAGCCGGGGGCGCCGCTCACCGGGTTGTCGATGAGCACGCCCCCTTCGGGGACGTTCGCCATCCTGAGGCGCGCCTCGTTCAAGTCGGCCGGATTCGCGAATCGGCGCGCCAGCATCTTGACCGCCTCCGGATGGCGCCGCAGCGGCACGCCGAAGGCCTTGGCGACGCATTCGGCCGTGATGTCGTCGTGGGTGGGGCCGATGCCGCCGGTGGCGAAGACATAGTCGTACTCGGCGCGGAGCGCGTTGAGGGCCGCAATGATGCGCTCCTCCACGTCGGGAACCACGCGCGCTTCCAGGAGACGCACGCCGAGCTTGTTGAGCTCGACCGCGAGATAGAGCAGGTTCGCATCCTTGGTGCGGCCCGAGAGGATCTCGTTGCCGATGACGAGAACCGCCGCCGTGACACGCTTGGGCGCTTCGCTGGGGGCCTTTCTCATGTGACCTCCATATGACGAGGCTCGCAACGGAAAAAACGTCGCCTCGGCGCCGCCCCCGCCATTTGCGCAGCCTCGCGTCGATCTTACGCAGTGCCGCGTCGACCCGCTATTATAGTGCGTTACAAGCATAAAATGCGCGCCCGGTTTGCCGGAGCCACGGCACGCGAATTTGCCGCACTCGGGAGCGCAGCGGCTGTGCTTGCGTGTCCGGGACGGGCGGCTGGGGATCATCAAGCCAATCGCCTTCCTCGCCTCTCCCAAGCTCGAGCGTTGAAGCGCCCCACGCGCGCGGCTAAGGTCGGGCATGCGTTTTGCCGAGCCCCTTCTGCCCGGCCGGCTGGTCAGGCGCTACAAGCGCTTCCTGGCCGACGTCGAGCTCGCGGACGGCACCGTCGCCACGGTGCATTGCCCGAATCCCGGAGCCATGATCGGCCTCGATAGGCCGGGCTCGGAGGTCTGGCTGTCGCGCTCGCCGAATGCGGGCCGCAAGCTGCCCTTGACGCTCGAGCTGATCCGCACGGCGGGCGGACTCGTCGGCGTCAACACCGGCCATCCCAACCGTCTCGTCGAGGAGGCGCTCCTGGCCAAGCGGCTTCCCGAGCTTGCCGGCTATGCCTCCATCCGGCGCGAGGTGCGCTACGGCGAGAGCTCGCGCATCGACCTGTTGCTCGAGGGGCCGGGACGACCTATTTGCTACGTCGAGGTCAAGAACGTCCATCTGAAGCGCGACCCTCGCGCGTCGGGCGGGCCGGCCGAGTTTCCCGATGCGGTCACGGAGAGAGGGGCCAAGCACTTGAGGGAGCTTGCCGCCGCGGCCGAGCGCGGGGCGCGGGCGGTCGTGCTTTTTGTCGTGCAGCGGCAGGACTGCGAGAGCCTCCGCATCGCCGCCGACATTGATCCGGGCTTCGAGCGCGCGTTTCACGAAGCGGTGAGGTGCCGTGTCGAGGCTCTGTGTTATGCTTGCAAAGTGACCCGCGAAGCCATTGAATTGACGCGGCCGCTCCCGCTCGAGCTCGGCCGAGGACAGGCACGGAAGACAGGCAGCTTAAGACGATGAGCCAGATGGAGCGCAGCGCCCGGGTCCACCCGGAGGAAACCCGGATCAAGATTCACGGCCCCGACCATTTCGAGGGCATGCGACGGGCCGGCCGGCTCGCCGCCGAGACCCTCGATTTCATCGTGCCCGCGATCAGGCCGGGGGTTTCGACGGGCGAGCTCGACCGGCTCTGCCACGATTTCATCGTGAGCCATGGCGCCGTTCCCGCCCCGCTCAACTACCGCGGCTTCCCGCGCTCGATCTGCACCTCGGTCAACCATGTCGTCTGTCACGGCATTCCCTCCGAGGACAAGGTCCTGGCCGACGGCGACATCATCAACATCGACGTGACCACCATTCTCGAGGGCTGGCACGGCGACACCAGCCGCATGTTCGAGGTGGGCGAGGTCAGGCTCAAGGCGCGCCGGCTCATCGAGGTGACCTACGAGGCGATGATGCGCGGGATCGCGGCCGTCCGGCCGGGGGGGACGACGGGCGACATCGGCTTTGCCATCCAGAGCTTCGCCGAGGCGCACCGCTACTCGGTCGTGCGCGACTTCTGCGGCCACGGCCTGGGCCGCGTCTTTCACGACTCGCCGAGCATTCTCCATTTCGGCGAGCCGGGCGAGGGAGTGCCGCTGCGCGAGGGCATGTTTTTCACCGTCGAGCCCATGATCAATGCGGGCAAGTTCGCGGTGAAGATCCTCGGCGACGGCTGGACCGCCGTGACCAAGGACCGCTCGCTCTCGGCGCAGTTCGAGCACTCGGTGGGCGTCACCCCCGATGGCTGCGAGATTTTCACGCTTTCGCCCAAGGGCTGGCACAAGCCGCCTTACCTCTGAGCCATCCGCAAGAGCTGCGCGGGCCCGCCATGAAGGAGACGCCCAGCAAGCCGGAGACCCCCCACTACCTCGGCCACCGCCAGAGGTTGAGGGAGCGCTTCGAGCTCGCGGGTGCCGATGCGCTGCCGGACTACGAGCTGCTCGAGCTCCTCCTCTATCTCGCGATTCCGCGCGGCGACGTGAAGCCCTTGGCCAAGAAGCTCCTCGATCGCTTCGGCGGCCTTTCGGGCGTGCTCGGTGCCGAGGCCAAGGAGCTCGCCGAGCTCAAGGGGGTGGGCGAGGCCACCATCCACATGCTCAAGCTGGTGCAGGCGGCGGGCATCAGGCTCGGGCGGGAGGAAGTCATGGCGCGGCCGGTGATCGGCAACTGGCGCCAGCTCCTCGCTTACTGCCGCGCCGCCATGGCCCACCACAAGGTCGAGCAGTTCCGCATTCTCTTCCTCGACCGCAAGAACGGCGTGATCGCGGACGAGGTGCAGCAGAAGGGGACCGTCGATCACACGCCGGTCTATCCGCGCGAGGTGGTGAAGCGCGCGCTCGAGCTCAGCGCCTCCTCCATCCTCATGGTGCACAACCACCCCTCGGGCGACCCCACGCCGTCCCGCGCCGACATCGAGATGACGCGCGAGGTGCGCGAGGCCGCCGAGAAGCTCGGCATCACGCTGCACGATCACGTCATCATCTCCAAGAGCGGCCACAACAGCTTCAAGGCGATGGGACTGCTGTAGCTCCCTCACCCTTCCCATCGCCGTGCCGATCTGCAATAAGAGGCCCGACGAGGCCCGCATGATTCCACGCTACAGCCGACCCGAGATGGCGGCGATCTGGTCGCCCGAGAACCGCCTCAGCATCTGGTTCGAGATCGAGGCGCATGCCGCCCAAGCGCAGGCCGAGCTCGGCGTCATCCCGAAGAAGGCCGCCGCCGCCATCTGGCGGCGCGGGCGCGGCAAGGTGCGGCCCGAGCGGGTCGACGCGATCGAGCGCGAGGTGCGCCATGACGTGATCGCCTTCCTGACCGCACTCGCCGAGCACATCGGCCCCGAGGCGCGCTTCGTCCACCAGGGCATGACCTCCTCGGACGTGCTCGACACCTGCTTCGCCCTGCAGCTCAAGGAAGCGGCCGACATCCTGCTCGCCGACGTCGACCGCGTCATGCGCGCGCTCAAGAAGCGCGCCTTCGAGCACAAGGCGACCCTCACCGTCGGGCGCAGCCACGGTATGCACGCCGAGCCCACCACCTTCGGCCTCAAGCTCGCCGGCCA
>DATEQI010000302.1:0-5650 GCA_035272805.1 Alphaproteobacteria bacterium
CGCTGCTCGGCATCTTCGATGCCATCGCGCCCGCCGCCTCTGCGGCCCTCGCGGCCCTGGCGCGCGGCGGCGGCAACGAGTTCCACGACATCCTGGCGCCGACCGTGCCGCTCTCGCGCCACATCTTCAAGGCGCCGACCCGCTTCTACAAGACGGGCGTGGTCTTCATGGCCTATCTCAACGGCCACCAGCGCCACTTCGTGATGGTGGGCGGACAGGAGAGCGCGCGCTCGATCCTCCATCTGGCCGAGCTCTTCCGCCTCGCCGACGCGGCCGGCCTGCTCGCCGATCCCGAGCTTGCGCGCGAGCGCATGGCGGCCGTGCTCAAGACCCGCGGCATCGACCCATGACGCGCGACCTCTCCAAGGACAACCGCTTCCTCTCGATCAACACGGCGACCGTGCGCGCGTGGGACCTCAAGCAGGCGGTCGAGGGCATCGCGCGCGCGGGCATCCCCGCACTTTCCGTCTGGCGCGACAAGCTTCAGGCGGTAGGTGTGGCGGAGGCGGCGCGGCTCATAAGGCGGCACGGCCTCGCCGTCACCGGCCTTTGCCGAGGTGGGATGTTCACGGGCGAAGGCCGCGGCGGGCTCGCGAACGCGCTCGAGGACAACCGCCGCGCCGTCGACGAGGCCGCCTCCATCGCCGCCGCCTGCCTGGTCGTCGTCGCCGGCGGCCTCGCGCCGGCCTCGCGCGACATCGCGGACGCGCGCCAAATCGTGCGCGACGGTCTCGCCGAGCTCCTGCCCTACGCCCGCGCGGCTGGTGTGCCGCTCGCGATCGAGCCGCTCCACCCCATGTACGCGGCCGACCGCGCCTGCATCAACACGCTCGCGCAGGCGAACGACCTTTGCGAGGCACTCGGCGAAGGGGTCGGCATCGCGGTCGACGTCTACCACGTCTGGTGGGACCCGAACCTCGCGGCCGAGATCGCGCGCGCCGGCAAGGGCCGCCGCATCCTCGCCTTCCACATCTGCGACTGGCTGGTGCCGACGACCGACCTCATGCTCGACCGCGGCATGATGGGCGACGGCGTCATCGACATTCCGCGCATCCGCGCACTCGTCGAGGCCGCCGGCTACGGCGGCTTCTGCGAGGTCGAGATCTTCTCCAAGAATAACTGGTGGAAGCGGCCGCCCGAGGAGGTGCTTGCCATAGCCGCCGAGCGCTACCGCACGGTGTGCTGAAGGCAGCCTCTTCCGCGTTTGCGCTTGGAAATCGCGCAGAAAAGTTGTAGCGTCGATGAGCTATACTACCGGCAACGGATTCGCAGCTGGGGAGGGGGCTCATGCGGACGATCGTGCGCCTATCGTGCGCGGCGGCGGCAGTCACGCTCTTGAGTGCCGCAGCGCTTGCACAGTCGCCGGATCAGTGTCCGGCGGGCCCCTCGGCGGTGGCCCTGCCCAAAGCCTGCACGACACCGTTGAGCGCCGAGCACCTCGACGGTGTCGCGGCCTTCCTCTGGGCCGGCTGCCAGCAACTCTGCCGCTGGCCGCACGACGCCGCGATCCGCCAGACCGGCCCCCAGAAGGACGGCAACGGCTCGGTGCACGGCTATGTCTCCAATTTCTATGCGCCCAGCGTGTACGATTGGCTTAAGCGCGGACGGCCGGCAGGCGGCATCCCCGACGGTGCCTTGATCGTCAAGCAGATGTACAACACCGACGCGAGCAACAACCCGACGACCGTCTCCGGCTGGACCATCATCGTCAAGGACAAGAGCGCCTCCTTCGACGGCTGGAACTGGGGCTATGTCGACGTCGACCCGAAGAACGGCTGGAGCGGCCGCTTCTTCGATCCCAATTGCGTCGCCTGCCACGGCTCCGCCGATGGACGCGAGCTGACGTACGCGGCCCTCGATCATGTGGGATCGGGCCAGTTGCCGGCGGCCACCGCACCCGCTGCCGCGGTACCCGCGGCGGCCGCACCCGCAGCCCACGAGCCGCATGCAGCGCTTTTCCATGAGGAGCTCGAGCGCCGCAGCAGGAAGGCGGCAAGGGCCGAGGTCGAGACGATACCCGATCAGGATTCCGGCATCATCATCGTCGGAACGGAGGGGCCCACGGGCTTCGTCACCTCGGACGTGTGCAGCGGCTGCCACGATGCGAGCAATCTCGCTTTCGACGTGCGCCCCAACATGGCGATCCCGGCCGACCCTCCGCTCGATCCCAAGGCACCCCGGCCGCAACTCCTCAACCTCTCGCCCTTCGCCGAGTGGGGTGGGTCGATGATGGCGCTTTCCGGCCGCGACCCGGTGTTCCAGGCCCAGCTCGAGTCCGAGAAAGTGCTGCATCCCGAGCTCGCCGATTTCATCGACGACACCTGCTATGCCTGCCACGGCGCCATGGGCCAGCGGCAGCTCCGTCAGGACAAGGGCCCGGCCGCGTACTTCACCCACGCCCTCTTCATGTCGGACAAGGGCGTGGACGCGAAGTACGGCGGGCTCGGGCGCGACGGCGTATCGTGCCAGGTATGCCACCGCATGGTGCCGGAGGGCATGGGCTATACCGGCAGGTTCAACGTCGGCTGGGCGAGGCTCATCTTCGGCCCCGACGACAAGCCTGCTGACTTCGCGATGAAGAACGCCGTCGGCATGACGCCGGAAAAGGCCGAGCTCATCCGCGAGCCGCGGCTATGCGGCACTTGCCACGTCGTGGAGACGCCGATCTTGGCACCCAACCGGAAATACACGGTCGCGGAGGCCGAGCAGGCGCCGAAGTCGCACGAGCAGAGCACCTATTTCGAGTGGCTGAACAGCGACTACCGCACGGGCGTGACCGAGGGCACGGGTGCCGAGCCAAAGCGCTGCCAGGATTGCCACATGCCGCAGGCGGCAGCAGCTTCGGGGCCGCCGCTCGTCGTCAAGATCGCCAATATCGAGGACGAGACCTACAAGAATCCCGACGGCAAGCCGTTCCTCAATACGGCCCCCCTCGCCGACATCACGCTGGCGCCGCGGCGGCCCTTCTCGCGCCATACCTTCGTCGGCGACAACGTCTTCGTGATGGAGATGTTCCGGCAGTTCCCGCAGATCCTCGGCATCCGCACCTCCGACAGGAATCTCGACTACGACGATTTCAACTGGATCGACAGCCTCAAGCTCACCATTCGCGAGACGGCCCTCCAGGCGGCGAGTGCAACCGCCCAGCTCGAAATCGGTCGGCTCGTCCGCGCGGGCGACGGCGCGCTCGAGGTACCGGTCGCCGTGCGCAATCTCGCCGGCCACAAGTTTCCCTCAGGTGTGGGTTTCCGCCGCGCCTTCATCGAGCTCGTCGCCTACGACGCAATGGGCGGCATCGTCTGGAGCTCGGGCCGCAGCTCGGACGCGGGCGTGCTGCTCGACGGCAAGGGCAAGCCGCTGCCGACCGAGTTCAGCGACACCGTGTTCGAGCCGCATCACGAGATCGTGGACAGCGACAGCCAGGCGCAAATCTACGAGGAGCGCATCCGCGACACCACGGCCCCCGGCGGCAGGCTCACCACCAGCTTCCTCGCCCTTGCCGATATCGTGAAGGACAACCGCCTGATGCCGAAGGGCTGGCGCAAGGACGGGCCGGAAGCGAGTGCCACGATGCCGGTCGGCGTGGCGCAGGGAGCCAACCCCGGTTACTACGACGGCAGCGGCAGCGACGCGGTCGTCTATCGCGTGCCCGCAGCCCTGGCCGATGCGGTCGCCTCCGTCAAGGCGACGCTCTATTCCCAGACCATCCCGCCCTATTATCTTGCCGAGCGCGAGCGCGTCGGCGGCAAGCGGCCCGCGACAGAGCGGCTCAAGGATCTGGCGGGCTGGATCAAATACCAGGATACGCCCGCGGCCGGCTGGAAGCTGCCCATAGCAAGCGCGGAGAGGGCGGTCGGCCGCTAGATTTGAGGTTGATGCTAAAGCACAATCGCCGCTTCAATTCACGACATCAGGAGAGCACTCGTCATTGCGAGGCGCCCGTAAGGCGCCGAAGCAATCCAGAGAGGCTTTTGCACCAAGTGCCTGGATTGCTTCGCTGCGCTCGCAATGACAGTCATGTCCGGTCGGGATGAGCTTCCGAAGGGCGCCTTTTCTACCGGGCCGCCCGCTTGCGCCACGTCTCGAGCGGGATCATCGCCTCGAGGTCGGGTGCCAAGGCCACGCCGTAACCCGGCGTCTCGAGCGATCCCACCTTGAGCCGCCCGCCGCGCACGGAGAGGACGGCGCCGCCGTCGATGCGCTCGTAAAGATCGCCGTGGCGTTGCAAGGCCTGCTCGCGCTCGGCGTTCGAGCAATGATCGAGGCCGCGCACGTAGTGGTGGCCGTTGCGCTCGACGTGCTCGATGCCGAGGAGGCGCACGGTGGCGAGGTCCTGCTGCAGCGGCACGATCGGCAGATTGGTCAAGTCCTCGGCGCTCATGAAGACGTTCTCGCCGCGCGCGCGGAGCGCCTCGACGAGCGTGCGGTTGAGGAAGGATTTGATGACCCCCTTGCAATTCTTGCTCGAGACGCCCGCGTAGCCGAGCGCCAGCGCCGTCTTGAACGACGCCGGGTCGTCGTCGCTTTCGTCGATGATCACGGGGAGCTCGCGACCGAATGCGGCGATTCCGGCCGCGGCCTCAGGATCGAGCGCCGCGCGCCGCGGCAACGGCTGCTCGAGGAAGAGAAGAGAGGCGCGCAGGCGCGCGAGCTTCGGGCTCTTGCCGATGAAGGCCCAGAGCTTCCGAAGCGCGTCCAAGCTCTTGTACTGCTCGTTGCCGTCGAGGGAGGCGTGGTAGGTCTCGGAGATGAGCGAGTCCAGCACGATGGCGATCGATTCGAGGCGGAGGAGATCCGCGAGCACGTCGCCGCCGAGCTTGAGCTTGAAGTAACGCAAGCCCTGTTGGCGCACATAGTCCGTAAGCGTGCGCGGCAGTCCGTCGTCGGGAGCGCCTTCGCGCAGCTCGGCATCGCTGAGCGGGTCGAGAAGGCCGACCGTGTGCCGGAGCGCCAAGGACGACGCGGGCGCCGCCGAGAGCCACGCTCGCACATGATCCGGGCCCGTCTCCGCATGCACCTCATGCGGCCTCAGCCCGATGCCGTCCTCGAGCAGGAGCTCGCGCAGGCTCGCACCGTGGCGGCGGCCGAGCGCGTCGATGGCGGCGCGCTCGAAAAGCGCCGAGCCGAAGGCGCCTACGAGCTTGTTCAGCCCGGCCGCCAGCGCGCGGCGCTGGCACTCGGGATAGGCCTCGCGCCAGAGCGCGAAGAGGGAGGGCGCCTCGCCCGCCGCGCGATAGACCTCGGCCGCGATCTCCGCGGAAAGCAGGAGATCCTCGACATTGCGCTCGGCACTCTTCGTGGCGTCCTTGTCGAACCATTTGGGCAAGAGATTGTCGCCGGCATAGCCGGTCGAGGCCGCATTCCCGCTTTGGACCTCGACCGCGACATGGAGGAGCGGGAAGCCGTCGACCGTCTCGGCGCCGAAGCGGAAGGGAAGCCGGGTACGCACCTCGCGCACGTAGAAGCGCGCGCCCACGACCGAAAGGCTCAGCGGCACGGGCGGTCCTCCGGCGATGGCGTCATTCCCCTCCTCCTCCCCGGCGCCGAATCCGCCTTTGCGGAGCGCCCCGGCGGCGGCGCCACACGGCTATCATATTAACGGCAGCCTTACCAAGAGGAGAGAGCCAAAGGGAGATGGCCAAAGGGAGAT
>DATEQI010000303.1:0-13268 GCA_035272805.1 Alphaproteobacteria bacterium
GAGCACCCGGCCGAGATACGAATCATACTCGAGCGTGCTCGCCAGCATGGCGAAGGGGCCGTTCGGATCGGCCTTGGGCGGCGGGATATGGGCGATGATGAGCTCGAAGAGCGGGGCCAAGCTCTTGCGCGGCTCCTCGAGGTGCTTCACCGCCCAGCCCTCGCGGCCCGATGCGAAGAGCACCGGGAAATCGAGTTGCGCCTCCGTGGCGTCAAGGGCCGCGAAGAGATCGAAGATCTCCTCGTGCACCTCGTGCGGCCGCGCGTCGGGTCGGTCGCATTTGTTGATCAGCACGATCGGCCGGAGGCCGAGGCGCAGCGCCTTGGAGAGCACGAACTTGGTCTGCGGCAGCGGCCCTTCGGCCGCGTCCACCAGCATGACGGCGCCGTCCACCATGTCGAGGATGCGCTCGACCTCGCCGCCGAAGTCGGCGTGCCCCGGCGTGTCGACGATGTTGAGGCGCACGCCGCGCCAGGCGACCGAGGTGCATTTGGCGAGGATGGTGATGCCGCGCTCGCGCTCGAGGTCGTTCGAATCCATCGCCCGCTCCGCCATGGCCTGATGGGCGCGCACGGCGCCGCTTTCCCTGAGCAGGACGTCGATGAGCGTCGTCTTGCCGTGGTCGACGTGCGCGATGATCGCGAGGTTGCGGATATCCATGGAATGCGCTTGCTCTTGGCTTAGGGCGAAGCCCCGCCTCGCCACACGAGCCCGTAAAATAGTGAGCGGTCCCGCTCTTAGCAACCCGTGCCCATGGCGATTCCCGCGACAGGCCGCGTCATATCAACGGTTTCACCACGGAGATACGGAGAGCACGGAGAATAATTTTCCCCTAAATTGCTTCGTCGGCTTCACCTCCTCGCAATGACGAACTCAACCCGTCATCGCGAGCCGAAGGCGAAGCGATCCAGATCGCCTCTCCGTGGCCTCCGTGTCTCCGTGGTGGAACGTCCACTATATCAGGCCCGCGGCACGGGCGAGCTCTGAGAGCGCGGTCTCGGGGCGGGCGCCGATGTGGCCGATCACCTCTGCCGCGCAAAGGCTGGCGAGCCGGCCGCTCGCCGCCAGGCCGCGCCCGCGCGTATGGCCGTAGAGAAAGCCCGCCGCGTAGAGATCGCCGGCACCGGTCGTATCCACCACTTTCGCGACGGGTGCTGCGTCGATCACATGCACCTCGTCCTTGCTCAGGACGACCGAGCCCTTTTCGCTGCGCGTGAGACAGGCGATCTCGCAATGGCCGCGCACCGCCTGGAGTGCCGCATCGAAATTCTCGGCCTCGTAGAGTGCGGTGATCTCGTGCTCGTTGGCGAAGAGGATGTCGACGTGGTCCGCCACCAGCTCGCGGAACTCGCGGCGGTGACGGCTGACGCAGAAAGGATCGGAGAGCGAGAGCGCCACTTCGCGCGAGCTCGCGTGGGCGATATCGCAGGCCTTGCGGAAGGCCGCCTTGGCGCGCGACGGATCGTAGAGATAGCCTTCGAGATAGGTGACGCGCGAGGCGGCGATCACCGCGGCGTCGATGTCCTCCGCGCCGAGCTCCACGCAGGCGCCGAGATAGGTCTGCAAGGTGCGCTGCGCATCGGGGGTCACGAAGACGAAACAGCGCGCGGTGGGCGGCCCGGATGCCGCAGGCGGGGTGGCGAAATGCACGCCCAGGCTCCGGATGTCGTGGCGGAAGACCTGGCCGAGCTGGTCGCTCTTGACCTTGCCGATGAAGGCGGCACTGGCGCCGAGCGAGGCCAGGCCGGCGATGGTATTCGCGGCCGAGCCGCCCGAGCACTCGATGCCCGGGCCCATGTGGCGGTAAAGCGTCTCGGCTTCCGTCGCATCGATGAGAGTCATGGCCCCCTTGGTGAGGCCAAGCTCGACGAGTGCCGCTTCCTCCGCATGCGCCAGCACGTCGACGATCGCGTTGCCGATCCCCACGGCGTCGAATTGGGTGTTGCCCGATGAGGCGCCGGCCATGTCGGCTTCCTTCTTGTCGTTTCCCCGCCGCGGACTCGCATGGCCGCCTTTGGCGCGCGCAGTATAGCGATGCGGACCTCGCCCGCAACAAATTACGCGGAAGATGCGCGGGCTTGCTCCCGCCGCGAGCGCTGCGCTAAGCAATGCACGACGCGCGCGGCTGACGCCGCTCGACGCGAGAGAGCCGTCTTCGACAAAGGAGCGCTCGAGGAATCATGCTTGGCTATATTGTCTCATCCATCGCACAGCTCTCCGATCCGCGTCTTTCCGGCGTGGTGCTGAAGAGCATGGCGCTGACACTCCTCGCGTTGGCACTCGTGCTGGGCGGCGTGTGGCTGGCGATCGAACAGATTCACTTCGCAGAGCCATGGCTTCAGTGGACGGCGGGATTTCTCGGCGTGCTCGCGGCGGCGTTTCTCTCGGCCGTGCTCTTCTCGGTGGTGGCGAGTGTGGTGGTCAGCTTCTTTCTCGACGAGGTGGCGGACGCGGTCGAGGCGCGCCACTACCCCGAGGCGGGGCCGGCGCGGCGCCAGAGCTGGGGCGAGCTCGCGCGCGCCGGCTTGCGCTTTGCCGGGACCAGTCTTCTCCTCAATTCTGTGGCCCTTCCCGTTTATCTTTTCGTTCCGGCGATAAATCTGTTTGTTTTCTATGGCTTGAACGGTTATCTTATGAGCCGGGCGTATTTCGAGCTGGTGGCGTTCCGGCGACTCGCGCCGCGTGAGGCGCGACGGATGAGGCTTGCCCATCCGGCTCAAATGCTCCTCGTGGGGGTGCTCACCGCCGTGGCCTTGACCGTACCGGTGGTGAATCTGGTCGTACCCGTGCTGGCGACCGCCCTCATGGTCCATGTTTACCACGGGATAAGGGGCGCGAGCCGGCCGCGCAGCACATCCTAAGTCCCGGCTGCGAAAGGGTTTATTCCGCACTGGCAGTGGTCTCGTGCGGAGCATAGAGAAGGGGGCGGCAATGATCTTCAAGCGCAAGAAGTCCGACGGAGACGGCTCCTCGCGGGACGAGCAGCCGGCCTCGCTGCTGGGCACGGGCACGCCGATGGCAAAGCCTTTCGCCCGGCCCGCCCTTCCGGAGGGGGCTGCCAGGCCGGTCGCCATGCCCGCCAAGACACCGGCGATGCCCGCCCCGCGCGTGGACCTGCCGCGCCGAGTCGTCGACATTCCCGGCGTCGCGCGCCGAGTCGAGCGCCCGACAGCGCCGAGCGAGAGCAAGAAGCTGATCGTCGGCCGGGAGATCTACCTCAACGGCCATATCAGCGCCTGCGAGCGCCTGGTCGTCGAGGGCACCGTCGAGGCCGAGCTGACCGACTGCCGTACCATCGAGGTTGCGGACTCGGGCACCTTCAAGGGCTCGGCGCAGGTCGAAAGCGCCGAGATCTCGGGCCGCGTCGAGGGTTCGCTCACCGTGCGCGAGCGCCTTCTCATCCACAGCTCGGGCCGTGTCACGGGCACCGTCCATTATGGCCGGATCGAGATCGAGCAAGGCGGGGAAATCAACGGCGACGTGAAGAGCCTCGGCGCCGCCGCCACCGCAGCACCCGCGCGACTCGTAGCGGCGCCGGGTGCGCCAGGTGCGGTTGATCCGGGCGTGGCCCCGGCGGCGGCGAGCTTCGGCGAGGAGTAAGACGGAGGGATCGCCACGGCGCGATAGCAAAGAAAAACGCAAGACCAGGGGGAAGCCCCATAAGGGGCGATTGCTAGCGTCAGGGAGGAGGTTGGCGTCGTGTCGGCAGATAGGCTGCGGGCGCTTTGCGGCGCAGGGGTGGCGTGGTGCACGCTTGCCGCCCTGGGCGCGCTCCTCGCCGCCTGCGCACCGCCACCGGGCAGCCCGGACGCCGAGGCCGCCCTGGGCCTTGGCAGCGGGAGCCCGGATCTCCTGGCCGAGCGTACGGCACCTTATCCCGGTGGTGCGAAGGTCGTCTTTCCTCCCGAGAAGAAGGTGCTGCCGCCTGTCGCAGCTTCCGGTGCTGAGCTGGTGACGGCGTCGCTCCCGACAGGGCCGAAACCGCCCCAAGCCTCGCCAAGCCTGCTCACGCTCACCCAGCTCAACGGGCTTTCGGCGAGCGAGCTCAAGGCCGCACTCGGCGATCCCACGTTGTTGCGCAGCGACGGGCCTGCCCAGCTCTGGCAATACGCCGGCAGCGGCTGCGTGCTGCACCTCTTCCTCTACGAGGACAACGGCACCTTCCGGGTGACCTATTCCGAAGTGCGTATCGACGACCCTACCGTAGCGCACCCGCCCATTTGCACCGATGCAAAGGGGAAGCCGCCGGCGGGTTCCGCTGAGCCGCCTGGTGCCGACGCCATACGATCCGGTGCGGCGCCATCCGTATCCTTGGTTTCGACCGGGGCGCGTGGGGATTAGCAAGCCGCGTACGGGGCCCCCGAGGGCCCAATTCCCGGGCTAGGCGTACGCGTACAGGCGCTCGCGTATAAACCCCCGAGGCTCCCTGCGTGCCCTCACGCGGTCGTCTTCCCCCTGAAGCGACAGAAATCACGGATGACGCAGCGCGGGCAGTCGGGCTTCCGCGCCTTGCACACGTAGCGCCCATGGAGGATGAGCCAGTGGTGGGCGTGGAGCTTGTAGACCTCCGGCACCCGCTTGAGGAGCTTCTGCTCGACCTCGTGGGGGGTCTTGCCGGGGGCGAGACCGGTGCGGTTGGCAAGGCGGAAGATGTGGGTGTCGACCGCGATGGTGGGCTCGCCGAAGGCGACGTTCATGACCACGTTCGCGGTCTTGCGCCCCACGCCCGGGAGCGCTTCGAGCTTCTCGCGTTGGTGCGGCACCTGGCCGCCATGCTCGCGCACCAGGATCTCGCTCAGCGCGATGATGTGTTTGGCCTTGCTGTTATAGAGGCCGATCGTCCTGATGTAGTCCCTGAGCCGGGCCTCGCCGAGCTTGAGCATCTCGGCGGGCGTGTCCACGCGCTTGAAGAGGGGCACCGTCGCCTTGTTGACGCTCACGTCCGTCGCCTGGGCCGAGAGCACGACCGCGACGAGGAGCGTGTAGGGATTGATGAACGCGAGCTCGCCCCGCGGGATCGGCCGGTCGGCGGCCAGGCGGCGGAAAATTTCCTCGACGGCCCCCTTCTTCATGCCGGTCACTTTATCGGCAGGGCGGGCAACTCGGAAGGCTCCTCGAGCGTTAACCGCGGCAGGGGTAGTGGATCAGTTTCACCCCATCCTTCGAGACGGCCGCTTCGCGGCCTCCTCAGGACGAGGTGAAACCCAAGCTCCAAGTCCTCATCCTGAGGAGCGTCGCGCTTGCGACGCGTTTCGAACGATGAGGTGAAACTTAAGCTCCGGGTCCTCATCCTGAGGAGCGTCGCGCTTGCGACGCGTCTCGAAGGATGGGGACTTGGGCAACGTGACCCACTACCGCGGCAGGCCTCCCTTTGACCCGGCAGGGCGGGCTACCCTATGATGCCGCCGATGAGTCCGCGCCCCTCCACCCCCGCGAGTGCCACCGCAGCAAGCGTCTACTTCGATGCCGTGCTGATGCCGCACCGCAGCCTGAGTCCGACCGGCTTCTGGGTGCTGATGACGCTCATAAGCGCCGTGAGCTTCGTCTCCGGCATGTTTTTCGTCCTGCACGGCGCCTGGCCGGTACTGGGCTATTTCGGACTCGATGTTCTCTTGATCTATCTCGCCTTCCGGGCGAGCTACCGCTCGGCGCGTCTTTACGAGACGGTCAAGCTCACCACGGACGCGCTCGTGGTCGAGCGCATTGGCCCCGGAGGGAGGCGTGCGCGCTGGAGCTTCCAGCCCTATTGGCTCAGGGTCGAGTTGGACGATCCGCCCCAGCACCACAGCCAATTGCGGCTGAGCTCCCATGGCCGCTCCCTCATCCTCGGTGCCTTTCTATCGCCGGGCGAGCGCTTCGAGTTCGCAGCAGCGCTCAGCGAGGCACTCCGCCGCCAGCGCGACACGGCCCAAGGGGTCGCCTTGGCGAGCGCAGCCGAGCCGTCGCGGGCGGGCTGAGACAGCGGCGTCGAGATCCGGCGCAGGTGCGCTGGTCTTGGCCCTCCCTTGAGCGCCAGAGAGGCCATGCCCAAGCTCACGCTCCCGCCTAACGCCGTGCTCCTGCCGATCGATCTGCAGAAGGGGATCGACGATCCGAGCTGGGGCCGGCGCAACAATCCGGGATGCGAAAGGGTCGTCGCCAGCCTGCTCGCGGCCTGGCGCCGCCGCCGCATGCCGATCATCCACATCCGCCACGATTCGCGCGAGCCCCGCTCGACCTATCGCCCCGGCCAGCCGGGGCATGACTTCAAGCCGGAAGCGATGCCGCTCGCCGGCGAGAGCGTCATCGCAAAGCAGACGAACAGCGCCTTCATCGGCACCGGGCTCGAGGTGCTTTTGCGCGCGAACGGCGCCGCGACCCTCGTCGTCGTCGGCGTCATCACCAACAATTCGGTCGAGGCGACCGTGCGCATGGCGGGCAATCTCGGCTTCGACACCTACGTCGTCGCCGACGGCTGCTTCACGGTCGACAAGCGCGATCTCGCTGGCGAGCTCCATCCCGCCGAGCGCGTCCATGCGCTCTCGCTCGCCAATATGCACGGGGAGTATGCGACCGTGGTCGAAAGCAAGGACGTTCTCGCAGCACTCTCGTAAGCTGTCGCTACCTCAGCCCGGCATTGTAGCGGCAGGTCGTCATTGCGAGGAGGCGGAGCCGACCTGCCTGCGCGAAGCCGCAGCGGCTTCGCTTCGGCGGAGGCAGGCGAAGCAATCCAGGACGACCCCCCGAGATCTGGATTGCTTCGCCTTCGGCTCGCAATGACCTCATTGGCGTTTGGGATTCTTCTATCGGAGCCCCAACGCTACAAGCCCAGCACGTCGCGCATGCTGTAGAGGCCGGGCGGCTTGCCCTGGCCCCAGAGGGCGGCGCGCACGGCACCTTGGGCGTAGACTTCCCGGCTGGCGGCGCGGTGGGTGAGCTCGAGGCGCTCGCCCACACCCGCGAAGACGACGCTGTGGTCGCCGACCACGTCGCCGCCGCGCAAGACCGCGAAGCCGATGGCGCCGGACTTACGGGGCCCGGTCACGCCGTCGCGCGCACGCTCGGCCACCGCGTCGAGCTCGACGCCGCGTCCCTTGGCGGCGGCGCGCCCGAGACCGAGTGCCGTGCCCGAGGGCGCGTCCACCTTGTGGCGGTGATGCATTTCCAGGATCTCGATGTCGTAGCGGGCATCGAGCGTCGCCGCCACGCGCTCGACGAGCGCGAGCAAGAGATTGATGCCCACGCTCATGTTGGGCGCCCAGATGATCGGCGCTTTCGCCGCGGCACGACGGATCGCGGCCTCGCCGTCGGCCGCGATCCCGGTCGTGCCGATCACGTGCAAGGTCCCGCGTGCTGCGGCGAGGGCCGCGTGGCGCACGCTCGCTTGCGGCGAGGTGAAGTCGAGCACCGCATCGGCGGCGGCGAAAAGCGCCGCCGGATCGTCGCCCACCGAGAGGCCGAGGGTGCCCAGCCCCGCGAGCTCGCCCAGGTCGCGCCCGATCGCCGCATTGCCCGACGCCTCGCTGCCGCCCGCGAGCTTGCAGCCCTTGGTGCGCGCCACCTCTTGGGCCAGCATGCGTCCCATGCGGCCCGCGCAGCCGACGATACCGATACGCACTTCCGCCATCGCGCACCTCCCCTTGGACGCGCTACGATAGCATCGCGCGCGCCGCGCGGCAGCGCAAAACGGACGGCGCCTATTGCCGCGAGAGCGAGACGGTGCAGTCGCGCACGAAGATCTGTCCGCCGGGGCGCGGAATGCGCTCCTTGCCGCTCAATTCGAACTTGCCGTCCTTGAGCTTGCCCTCGAAGCTCGAATCGAAGTGCCAGCCGGGTCCGTCGGCGCCGCCCGTCAAGCTGACGCTGCCGTCCCCGGCAATGCTGCCGCGCGCCGTCTCTTTGGCGACGACCTGTTTGCCATCCATCGAAAGCACGTCGCGCGAGAATTCCGCTTGCGCGCCGTTCACCACCACGACCGCGTCCACGGTGACGGCGTGCCAGGTGGAATTCGGAATTTGCGCGCACGTGAGGGTTCCCTTGTAGCGCCCATCGGCCGCCGTCGCCTTGCCCGAGGCCGTTGCGGCCGGCGGCGCCTTGGCGATCTGGGTTGCGGGCGCGCTCGCCGCCGCGGGCGCTGGCGCGGGTGCCGCCACTGCCGCCCGCTGCGCCGCCTCGCGCTCCTTTTCCTGCTCCTGCTCTCTTTCCTTCACCTTCTCGCGCTCCTGCTCTTTCTGCGCGCGATAGTCGGCGGGGTCCTCCAGCACGGCCGAGGCCACATAAGCGAGCGCCTGGCCCTTGGACTCGACGGCGTACCAGTCGCCGCCCTTCACTTTGCCCGCGACATGGACGCTCTCGCCCTCCTTGAGCCGGCCCACCTGCTTGGCCCTGATTTCGGGCGCCTCGCGCAAGGGGGCCGCGTGTGAGGCGACCATGTCCTTGTCGAGCACCTCCAACGCCGGGCCGCTCTGGACGGGGGCTGGGGCAGCGGTCGCGACTTGCGCCGCCGCCGCTTTGGCCGCCTCAGCCTCCTTGAGTGCCGCGAGCCGGCTCTCGGCGATGGCGGCGAAATCTCCTTGCGGGTATTTCTGCAAATAGGCCTCGAGCTCCGCCGCGTTCTTGCTGTCCTTGATCGACTCCCAGAACGCGATCTCGATTTGATGATCGGCCGCCGGATTTACGGCAGGGACCGTGGTGCTGGGTGCCGAGGGCGGGGGCTTGCCGGAGGGTGCGGGAGCGCTCTCCGGAGCTGCCGCCGGCGGCGCGCTCGTCCCCGCGGGCTGCGCCACAGGCTCGCGGCTCGGAGGCGTGGCGGGCGGAGAAGTGGAAGCGCTCAGGGCCGGCGCCATCTTCTCGTTCTCGCTCGGCGCGGCAGGCTTTCCCGCCGTCGCAGCGGGAAGCTCCGCCGGCGGTGCTGTCGCCTTAGGCTCGGCCGGTGCTACGGCATTCGTCATCGGGGCAACGCCGCTGGCCGCGGCGTGGTCGGCTGTGGCCGTCTCTTTCGCCGGCACGTCGTTCTTGCCGCCGCGAAGCACGAGGAAGCCGAGGCCTACGGCGAGGAGAACGCCTGCGGCAAGTGCTGCCACCGCGATTGTCTTGTTGCGCGCACGTGCCGGCGGTCCCTTGGCGGCTTCGCGCCGCTCGGCCGGCTCGACAGGAGCACCTATCGCCTCGGCCCCGGTTGCCGCGGCGCCCGGCGTCCCCGCAGCTCCCACGATTTCCTTGAGATCGGCGATGAGCTTCGCGCATTCGCCCGAGATCGTGCTGCCGTCCCAAGCCGAGAGATCGATGGTGTGCACATGGAGAAAGCGCAGCGGCGGGCTCGCATCATCCAGGCGCACCGGCACCAGCTTGCTCTTCTCGAGGGCGAAGCCGGCTTCGGCGCGCACCCATGACGAGTCGGTCGAATGCCGCGACCAGGCGACGATGACGGCCTTGGCTTCGGCGATCGCGTGCTCGATCACGCGGTCGAAGGAGTCGCCCGACTTGATGCGGCGGTCCCACCAGACCGAGAGCCCGGCGCGCTCAAGCGCCTGCGCCAGCTTCTCGACCCGATCCAGATCGAGCCTCGAGTAGCTGATGAAGAGATCGCTCACGGCCCTCCCCTTGCCGATCGTTGGCCGAGCGCCCGCGCTGCCACGTCGCTAAAGCGCGCGGCCCACCCCCGCGCCGACGGCTCCGCCCGCGACGCGATCCAGCGGCCGAGCAGCAATGCTATAGTGTTGAAAAGACGAACACAACCGTCGGCCAGGACCGCCGGCGTCGTTTGCGCGCAAGAGGCTCTACTCGGTGAGGTCGTCCCAGAGCTCGCGCACCTTGGCGAAGAAGCCGGCGGATTCGGGGCTGTTCGATTTGCCCCCGCTCGCCGCCTCGTCGAATTCGCGCAAGAGCTCGCGCTGGCGCTTCGATAGATTGACCGGCGTCTCGACCACGGCCTCGATATGCATGTCGCCGCGCTGGTGCGCGCGCAACACCGACATGCCCTTGCCGCGCAGGCGGAACTGGTGGCCGCTCTGGGTTCCGGCCGGCACGTTGACGCGCGCGCGCGCGCCGTCGAGCGTGGGCACCTCGATGGTGCCGCCGAGGGTTGCCGTCGTCATCGGAATCGGCACGCGGCAGAAAATATTGGCGCCGTCGCGCTGGAAGAAGAGGTGCGCCTTGATGGCGAGAAAGATGTAGAGGTCGCCGGACGGCGCTCCCCGCATGCCGGCCTCGCCCTCGCCGGCGAGCCGGATGCGCGTGCCGTCCTCGACCCCCGGCGGGATCGAGACCGAAAGCGTCTTCTCGCGCGCGATCCGTCCGCTGCCGTGGCAGACGCGGCAAGGATCGCGGATGACGCGGCCCGAGCCTTGGCACGTCGGGCAGGTGCGCTCGATCGTGAAGAAGCCTTGCTGCGCGCGCACGCGGCCATGGCCATGGCAGGTCTGGCAGCTCGCCGGCTGCGCCCCGCCTTCCCCGCCCGAGCCCTTGCACGCCTCGCACATGACCGAGCTCGGCACGCGGACCTTGGCCTGGCTGCCGCGGAAGGCCTCCTCGAGCGTGATCTCGAGGTTGTAGCGCAGGTCGGCACCGCGTGCGGCCCCGGTGCCGCGACGCCGGTTGCCGGTGAACTCGCCGAACATTTCGTCGAAGATGTCGGCAAAGCCGGCGCCGAAATCGAAGCCGCCGGCGCGGAAGCCGCCGGGGCCGGCCCCTCCGTTCGCCTCGAAGGCAGCGTGGCCGAAGCGGTCGTAGGCCGCCCGCTTCTGACCATCCTTGAGGACGTCGTAGGCCTCGTTCAGGTCCTTGAACTTCTGCTCGGAAGATTTGTCGCCCGGATTGCGGTCGGGGTGAAATTGCATGGCGAGCTTCCGGTAGGCCTTCTTGAGGTCATCCGGGCCCGCGCTGCGGCTGACGCCGAGAGTATCGTAGTAATCCGCCTTCGCCATCGTCCTAGAACTGAGCAATGACGCCGCGCCGGGTCGCGGAGGACCACGGGCGGCGCCAGCTTCCCCTCAAGCCCGCGCGGCTTACGCGGACTTCTTGTTCTTCTCGTCGTCGACTTCCTCGAAGTCGGCATCGACGACCTTCTCGCCCTTGGGGGTCGAAGCGCTGCCGCCAGCACCCGCACCGGGACCGCCTTGGCCGTCACCCGGCGGAGGCGTGCCCGCGGAACTCTCTTGCGCGGCCTTGTACATCGCCTCGCCGAGCTTCATCGAAGCCTGCGCCAAGGCCTCCGTCTTGCTCTTGATGGCGGCCGCGTCCTCGCCCGCCACGGCGCCGCGCAGATCGGAAATGGCACTCTCGATCGCGCTCTTCTCCGCGGCCGCGACTTTCTCGCCGAACTCCTTGAGGCTGCGCTCGGTCGTGTGGATGAGCGCCTCGGCGTGGTTCCTCGCCTCGACCAGCTCGCGGCGCTTCTTGTCCTCGCTCGCATGCTGCTCGGCGTCCTTGACCATGCGCTGGATGTCGGTCTCGGAGAGGCCGCCCGAGGCCTGGATGCGGATCGCCTGCTCCTTGCTGGTCGCCTTGTCCTTGGCAGAGACGTTGACGATGCCGTTCGCGTCGATGTCGAAGGTGACCTCGACCTGGGGCACGCCGCGCGGAGAGGGCGGGATGCCGACGAGATCGAACTGGCCCAACAGCTTGTTGTCCGACGCCATCTCGCGCTCGCCCTGGAACACGCGAATGGTGACCGCCGTCTGATTGTCCTCGGCGGTTGAGAACACCTGGCTCTTGCGCGTCGGGATCGTGGTGTTGCGGTCGATGAGGCGCGTGAACACGCCGCCGAGCGTCTCGATACCGAGCGAGAGCGGCGTCACGTCGAGGAGGAGGACGTCCTTGACCTCGCCCTTGAGCACGCCGGCCTGGATCGCGGCCCCCACGGCCACCACCTCGTCCGGGTTGACGCCGCGGTGCGGCTCGCGCCCGAAGAAGTTCTTGACCGTCTCGATCACCTTGGGCATGCGCGTCATGCCGCCGACGAGCACCACCTCGTTGATCTCGGAAGCCTTGAGCCCGGCGTCCCTGAGGGCCGCCTTGCACGGCTCGATGGTGCGCTCGATGAGCTCCTCGACGAGGGCCTCGAGCTTGGCGCGGGTGAGCTTGATGTTGAGATGCTTGGGCCCGTTCTGGTCCGCCGTGATGAACGGCAGGTTGACCTCGGTCTGCATCGAGGAGCTGAGCTCGATCTTGGCCTTCTCGGCCGCCTCCTTGAGGCGCTGGAGGGCCAAGCGATCCTTGCGCAGGTCGATGCCCTGCTCCTTTCTGAATTCATCGGCGAGATAATCGATGATGTTCTTGTCGAAGTCTTCGCCGCCGAGAAAGGTGTCGCCATTGGTCGACTTGACCTCGAAGACGCCGTCGCCGATCTCGAGCACCGAGATGTCGAAGGTACCGCCGCCCAGATCATAGACCGCGATCGTGCCGGTGCCCTTGCGCTCCATGCCATAGGCGAGCGCTCCCGCGGTGGGCTCGTTGATAATGCGCAAGACCTCGAGCCCGGCGATCCTGCCAGCATCCTTGGTTGCCTGACGCTGACTGTCATTGAAGTAAGCCGGCACGGTGATAACCGCTTGGGTTACGGTCTCGCCGAGATAAGCCTCGGCGGTCTCCTTCATTTTCTGCAGGATGAAAGCGCTGATCTGGGAAGGCGCATATTTCTTGCCGCGGCTCTCGACCCAGGCGTCGCCATTATCGCCGGTGATGATCTTGTACGGGACGAGATCCATGTCCTTCTTCACCATCGGATCGGTGAAGCGGCGGCCGATCAGGCGCTTGATCGCGAAAAACGTGTTCTCGGGATTGGTGACCGCTTGGCGTTTCGCCGCCTGGCCAACGAGGCGTTCACCCGATTCGGTGAACGCGACCATCGAGGGCGTGGTGCGCGCGCCTTCGGCGTTTTCGATGACCTTGGCGCTTCTCCCCTCCATTACGGCGACGCACGAATTGGTCGTGCCGAGATCGATGCCAATAACCTTGCTCATAGGGACCTCATGTCAAAAGCAGGACCGGTCGGCCCGGGAAAGCACCGCCCCGATCCCCCGGAGATGCGGCGGCCGTGGTTGTCTAGCGAACTGGGCGGCCGCGCGGGTTATATATGTGACGGGTCGGGCACCTATCAACCGGTACCGGACCGTAGTTTGGCCCTGCTCTAGGCCTTCGAGGAGCGCATTCGCGTGATCGTCTCGGCGAGCTATCGCACCGACATCCCAGCGTTCTATGCGCGTTGGTTCCTACGGCGGATGCATGCCGGTTCTTGCCGCGTCGCCAACCCCTATAGCGGCGGCTCTTACACGGTATCGCTCGCTCCC
>DATEQI010000304.1:0-5747 GCA_035272805.1 Alphaproteobacteria bacterium
CCGCGGCCTATCGCGCAGCACTGGAGGTGTACAGCCGCGAGCGCGTGCCGCTCGATTGGGCCATGGCGCAGAACAATCTCGGCAATGTGCTTCGGGCACTCGGCGAGCGCGAGGAGGGGAGGGTGCCGCTCGAGGAGGCGGTCGCGGCCTATCGCGCGGCGCTGGAGGTTTACACCCGCGCGCGCGTGCCCTTGGATTGGGCCGTGACGCAAAACAATCTCGGCAACACGCTTCAGACGCTCGGCCGGCGCGAGGAGGGGAGGGTGGTGCTCGAGGAGGCGGTCGCGGCTTATCGCGCGGCACTGGAGGTGCGCACCCGCGAGCGCGTGCCGCTCCAATGGGCCATGACGCAGAACAATCTCGGCACGGCGCTTCAGGCACTCGGCGAGCGCGAGGCGGGGACGGCGCGGCTCGGGGAGGCGGTCGCGGCCTATTGCGCGGCACTGGAGGTGCACACCCGCGCGCGCGCGCCCTTGGACTGGGCCATGACGCAGAACAATCTCGGCAACGCGCTTCGCGCACTCGGCGAGCGCGAGGAGGGGAAGGTGCGGCTCGAGCAGGCGGTCGCGGCCTATCGCGGGGCGCTGGGGGTTTTTCGAGCAGCGCCTGCCACATATTACGCAGACCGCGTCGCGCGAAATCTGTCGCAGGCCGAACGCCTTCTGGACGAGCGGCGCCGGAGGGGCACTGCTTAGTGCATTTCCCGAAATCGTGGAAGCAGCCCCCTCACCCAGCTTCGGCTAGGCTCGGCTTCGCCTCGCCAAGCCTACGCAACCCTCTCCCCCGTTTCGGGGGAGAGGGCAGGGTGAGGGGGCCGATTCCAGCAATACAAGAACGGCACTGGGCGCTCTGCCCCCTACCGGTTCATGCGGTTGTCGACGAGGTCGTGGACCACCGCGGGATCGGCGAGCGTGGCGGTGTCGCCGAGCGCCTCATATTCGTTGGCGGCGATCTTGCGCAAGATGCGGCGCATGATCTTGCCCGAGCGGCGCGCGAAGCGCGCCAGTCGAAGGGCGCAGGTGCGCGCACGCAGCGGCAATTCGTTCTAGGGTTCTTTCGTGGACGGCATCATTCGTTCTGTCCGTACTTGGCGATGTCTTCGGGCACCGCCTCGGTCGTGAGGACCGTCTCCTTGCCTTGCACCATCTCGCGGATTTCTTCGACGACGTTCGGGTTCGCCAGCGTCGTCACATCGCCCACGTCGCGCCGGTTCGAGATGGAGGCGAGCACGCGGCGCATGATCTTGCCCGACCGAGTCTTGGGCATATCGTGCACGATGTAGACGTGCTTCGGTCGCGCGAAGCGGCCGATGATGTCCTCGTTGGCCTTGATGATGCGCTCGACGACATCGGGCGTGCCTTCGTGGCCCGGCTTGAGGGAGACGTAAATCTCGGGCATGCGCCCCTTGACTTCGTCCACGACCGGCACCACCGCGGCTTCGGCGACTTCAGGCACCGTCAAGCACGCAGATTCGAGCTCCTTCGTGCCGAGGCGATGGCCCGCGACGTTAATGACATCGTCGATGCGGCCCAAGATGCGGAAATAGCCATCCGCCGCCAGCAACGCGCCGTCGCCCGCCAGATAGGGCCAATCGCGCCAGTCCTTGCTCTGCCGATTCTTGCAATAGCGCGTGTAATACTGAGCAACGAACCGCTCGGATTCGCCCCAGATCGTCTGCATAATCCCGGGCCACGGATTACGGATGCAGATGTTGCCCGCTCGGCCGGAACCCGCGGGAACCTCTTCGCCGTTTTCGTCGTAGATGATCGGGTAGATGCCCGGCACACCGGGTCCGGCGCTGCCGGGTTTCATCGGATCGATGGCGGGCACCGTGCTGCAGAGGAAGCCGCCGTTCTCGGTCTGCCACCACGTATCCACGATGACGGCTTCGCCTTTGCCGACCTCGTGGTAGTACCAGCGCCAAGATTCCGGCTCGATGGGCTCGCCGACGGTCGTCATGTGCTTGAAGTGGTAGTTGTACTTTCTCGGCTCCTCGGCTCCCGCTTTCCGCAGCGCGCGAATCGCGGTCGGCGAGGTGTGGAAGATATTGACGCCCAGCCGCTCGGCGATTCTCCACGGACGGCCCGCATCGGGATGCGTGGGAACGCCTTCGAACACGACGCTGGTCGCCGCGATGGCGAGCGGACCGTAGACGATATACGAATGCCCGGTGATCCAGCCGATGTCCGCCATGCACCAGTACGTGTCGGTCGGATGAATGTCCTGGATGTATTTGGAGGTGCCGGCGACGTAGGCGAGATAGCCGCCGGTGCGGTGTTGACATCCCTTCGGCTTGCCGGTGCTGCCGCTGGTGTACATCAGGAACAGCGGCGCTTCAGCGTCCATCGGCACGGGGTCGACGCGCGCGCCTTGGTACTTCTTCAGGACTTCGTTGACAAAGAAATCGCGCCCCTTGACCATCGGCGTCGGCGAACTGTACTTGCCGGGGTAACGCTGCCAGACGAGGACCTTGTCCACATGTTGCCCCATCTCCTGCGCGGTTTCCACGGCGACGTCCGCATTCGCTTTGTGATCGATGAGTTTGCCCGCGCGCCAGTAGGCGTCCATTGAGATGAGCATGTGACTGCCCGAGTCCTGGATGCGCGTGCCACACGCCTGACCGGAGAACCCGCCGAACACCTGCGAGTGAATGACGCCCAGTCGCGCACAGGCGAGCATCGTTATGGGCAGCTCAAGCGTCATGGGCAGATGGAGGGTCACGCGGTCGCCCGCTTTGAGTCCGCAAAAGTCGCGGAGCAGCGCCGCCATCTCGTTCACCTGGACATAGAGCTCCTGGTACGTCAGCGCGAGCGGCGGCTCATCTTCGGGTTCGCCGACGAAGGCGAGTGCTGCTTTGTTGCGATACTGCGCGAGGTGGCGATCCACGCAGTTGTAGCTCGCGTTGATCTTGCCGCCCACAAACCATTTCCAGAAGGGCGGATTGCTCGTGTCGAGGACCGTGTGATACGGCTCGAACCAGCTCAACATATCCGCGTATTCCTTGTAGCAGTCGGGGAAATTCTTCGGACCGAACCGCTCGCGAACATCCCGGTCCTTCATATTCGCCTGTTCGATGAATTTCTTCGGCGGCTGGAAATAATCTTCTTCCTTCCAATGCACCGCGATCTGCGCTTCGCTGACCTCGGTGAATTCCTTCGCTGGGGTCTTGTCTGTCATCGAATTACGTCTCCTTGCGCGAATAGCTTCTCTTGAGCGCATCAGGTCCTGACGTCATGGAGGCATATCATGTGCGGAGGGTCCTGCCGTTGCAAGGGGAGAGGGGATCCTCGGCGTCCATCACCTCGGCGGGACAGTCGGCGGACGCCTTCGCCACCAGCTCGTGCCACCAGGCCTTCTTGGCCCATGCCTCCGACACCGGAAAAAGCTGAGCAGCCATGGCGTTTCCTCGAGCGATTGATTTGCCTGCCGTGCGCGCGGCACCCTTCCCCAGGCGCCCCGCGCCGGATTATCACGGATCGCCCCAACCGAGACAAGCGGGAGCGGCGCTTTGCCGAAGGTCAAGGGGCGCGCGCCTCGCCCGCCGGGCCCTCTAGGAAGACCTGGCCGTCCTTAAGTGCTAAGGGGAGCCTGGCGAGCGACTGGCCCTGGCAGGGCCCGGTGAAGCAATAACCGTCGTAGACGCGGAAGCGCGCGCCATGCGTCATGCACAGGATGTGGCGCTTGTCGTGCGTCATGAAGCGGTCGGGAATCATGTCGAGCGGCGTGCCGATGTGGGGACAGCTGTTGCGATATCCGTAAACGCGCTTGCCCTGGCGCACCACGAAAATGAGCGTGCGGCCCTCGCCCTCGCCGAAGGCGAAGCCGAGCCCTTGGCCGTCCGGGATCTCCTCGAGCCGGCAGAGATATTGAGGCGCGAGCGCTTCGCTCATCGTGCGAAGGCTCCCCTCAGGCCTTGATACCGGCCATGGCCGAGAGGAGGCGCCACTCCGCCTCGCCGATGGGGACGACCGACAGGCGCGACTGGCGCACCAGGGCGAGCTTCGCCAGGCGCGGCTCGGCCTTGATCTCGGCGAGCGTCACCGGGTGCTTCACCGCCATCAGCGCGCGCACCTCGACCATGCCGAAGCGGCCGCTCGCGTCGCTCGGGTCGGGGCGGTAGAGGCCCGCGACCTCGACGACGCCCACGATGCGCTTCTCCTCGACCGAGTGATAGAAGAAGCCCCGCTCGCCGAGCTTCATCGCCTTCATGTTGTTGGCCGCCTGGTAGTTGCGCACGCCGTCCCAGCCGGTGCTCCCCTTTCTCACCAAATCGTCCCAGGAAAACGCGCTGGGCTCGGATTTGAAGAGCCAATGGGCCATCGTTCCTCTCTTGGGCGATCGTCCTTTGCCGCGGCTTGTCTCTCGTGTCGCGATTCGGAAGTTCGTCTCACCCGGAGATAACCGTCATTGCGAGCGCAGCGAAGCAATCCAGCGCGCGTGGTGCGAACCCGGCGTACGCCGGGGCTGGATTGCTTCGTTGCCCTTCGGGCGCCTCGCAATGACAGGTTTTTCCTGATGTGGTGAATTTCAGAGCCAGCACTTTACTCTCCGATACTGCTGAGCCGCTCGCTCTTGAACGGGCGCGCGAGCAGCCGCTCGATGGTCGCATCGATCGCCGCCCCCTCATGCAGCACTTGAGCGACGGCGCGCGAGATCGGCATGTCGACGCCGAGGCGGCGCGCGAGCTCGACGACCGAAGGTGCCGTCGTGACACCCTCGGCGACCGAGCGGCGCTCGGCGAGCACGTCCTCGAGCCGGCGCCCCTCGCCCAAGGCTTGGCCGAGGGAGAAGTTGCGCGATTGCGCGCCATTGCAGGTGAGCGAGAGATCGCCCAAGCCCGAGAGCCCCATGAAGGTCTCGGCCTTGGCCCCCTTGGCAAGCCCGAGGCGCGCCATCTCGGCGAGGCCGCGGGTGATGAGGGCGGCGCGCGCATTGTCGCCGAGCCTCCGGCCAACCACGATGCCGCAGGCGATCGCGATCACGTTCTTGACCGCGCCGCCGATCTCGGCACCGGTGGGATCGTCCGAGAGATAGGGCCGGAACTGCGGGCTACCGAGGACGCCGACGAGCCGCGCGCCGAGGGCATGATCGCGCGTGGCAAGCGTGAGGGCCGTGGGCAGTCCCGCCGCTACCTCCCTGGCAAAGCTCGGGCCCGAGAGTACGGCCAAGGGGGTCCGCGGCAACAGCTCGGCCACGATCTCGCTCATCAGCGCCGAGCTCTGCTGCTCGATGCCCTTGGTGCAGATGACGAGCGGGACGTGCGCGCGCAAGCGCGGTGCGAGGGCGGTCACGCAAGCGCGCAAATGCTGGGCCGGGGTGGCCAAGAGGACGAGATCCGCCTCCGCCACGGGGGCCAGCTCGCTTTCCGCGCGGATCGCCGGAGCAAGTGCCACGCCGGGAAGGTAGAGCGCGTTCGCATGCTCGCGGTTGATCGCCTGCGCGACCTCGCGCTCATAGGCCCAGATGACGACCTCCGGCACTTTTCTGTGCAGCACGAGCGCCAATGCGGTGCCCCAGGCGCCCGCGCCGACGATGCCGATCCGCTGCATGATCCCTGTCTTCATGGTCATGGTCTAGCGCAGTTTCACTTTGAGTGGAATCGCTACCCCCTCACCCAGCTCCGGGTAAGGCTCGGCTTCGCCTCGCCAACCCTTCGCAACCCTTGTATGGGGCTTTTGTTGTCAAGACCATTCGGACCTCCTCGAGTTGGACGGTCTGAGGGGAGCTCTGCTGCGGGCGCGATCCTC
>DATEQI010000305.1:0-5322 GCA_035272805.1 Alphaproteobacteria bacterium
TGGGTGGTCGAGGAAGACGGCACGCCGGCCGCGCTGGCGCTCCGCAAGCAGGCAAGACTGATAGCGCCTGATCTTTTGGTGGCCGAGTGCGCGAATATCCTCTGGAAGAAGGTCCAGCGGGACGAGCTCTCGCAGGAGGAAGCCCTTCTCGCCGCCCGTCTCCTCGAAGGTGCCGAGATCGAGCTGCTGCCGACGCGCTCGCTGCTCGAGACCGCCGTCCGCATCGCCATCGCCTTGGACCATCCGGCTTATGACTGTCTCTACCTTGCCTTGGCGCTGCAAGAGCCCTGTCGCTTTGCCACCGCCGATGAGCGCTTCCTCCGCACGCTCGCCCAGGCGAGGCTCGACGAATTCCGCGATTGCGCGATTTCATTGACCGAGGCTGCCGCCAACCCGGAGCCGCCGCAGCCGAAGAAGAGGCGAGCGAGATCAGCGGAACGGACGAAACGCTGAGCGATGAAGAGGCGGGCAGTGGGTCACGTTGCCCAAATCCTCATCCTTCGAGACGCGTCGCAAGCGCGACGCTCCTCAGGATGAGGCCTTGGAGCCCGGGTTTCACCTCATCCTTCGAGACGCGTCGCAAGCGCGACGCTCCTCAGGATGAGGCCTTGGATGGTAGGTTTCACCTCATCCTGAGGAGGCCGCGAAGCGGCCGTCTCGAAGGATGAGGGGAAACTGACCCGCTACCAAGAGGCAGGCGCCGCTTGACATTGTAAGGAAAATTCCTTACCTTTGGCGCCGAGCGCAAGAGGACGAGACATGGCCACGATCATCGAGGAAACCAGCACGATCACCGCCAAGGGACAGACGACGGTGCCCAAGGCGGTGCGGCAGGCGCTCGGCGTCGATTACGGCGGCAAGATCGCCTACCGCATCGCGCGCGGGCGCGTGACGGTGCGCAATCCGGAAGCCGAGCATCGCGATCCGGCACTCGCGGCGTTCCTCGGGCTGATCGAGAAGGACATCGCGGCGGGTCGCAACCTGCGCGAGCTGCCGGCTGGCGTCGCCGCAGCCATGCGGCGCGCCGTGAAGGAGGCCCGGGTCGATCTCGAGGAGAAGCTCGAGGGCGACGTAGTACTTTAGGCCGCTCGCATGGTCGTCAACGGGTGGACGCTTCTCTGCCATGAGGCAATCGTCGGCCAGATGAAGAGCCTGGCCGATGCCTATGGGCGGGCGCGCAAGGCCGATCCCAAGAATTTCCGCTCCAATGCCAACGTGAAACTCTTCGCGGCCTTGGCGAAGCTCATGCTGCAGGTGATCCCGGCCGCTCCGAGCCGGCCCGAATACCGCCAAGGCAAGACGCTCGGCGACGAATATCGGCACTGGTTCCGGGCGAAGTTCTTCGGCCGCTTCCGGCTCTTCTTCCGCTACGACAGCCGCTCGCGCATCATCGTCTACGCTTGGGTCAACGACGAGCGCAGCCTGCGCCAGCAGGGCGGCAAGCGCGATCCCTACGAGGTATTCCGGCGCATGCTCGCGTCCGGCAATCCGCCGAACGAGTGGACGGCGCTGGTGAAGCGGTCGCGCGCGCTGCCGGATGATATGCTGCCGTCCACGGCCGCAGCGTCGAAAGGCGAGAGGTGAAATACATGCCGCAGACGGAGGATTTCAAACAAGCGGTGGTGAAGCGCGTGAAGCGCGATCCGCCTTCCGCCAAAACGCTTCTCGGCGAGACGGCCACGCTGGCTCCCGATGCCGCTCAAGTTTGGAGTTAGCCATGTCGCGTGGAATAGCGGAGTCGGATTGGAGGGTTTTGAGGGAGCTGCACCCGGTTGCCCTTGACCGGTTTTGTCAGCGTATTCTCACGGAAATCGCGAGCGTCATCGCCGATACGAGCAAGAGCAATCATCAAAGATATCGCGCGATATACGGGCTCATCGATCGTCGCGACGACGAGATCGCCGAGGCCTTCAACGACATGCGCCGGTCGAGGGCTGTGGTACGTATTTTCTTCTTGCGCAAACACGGCTTGCTCACGGACGAGGAGTTCGGGCGTTTCAGCAAAGAAACACGGGACTCCGTGCAAAGCCTTTTTGGGCTCTTAGCCGGATAGCAAGTGTGCGTGGAAACGGTTGGCCCTCTTGAACACATGTTGACTTTCTTGCCTCGCACGCGAGCGCAAGGATTTCAGCGCGCCGCCGGGACGACGCCACGCTCATCGAGGGCGGAATCGAGCATCCACTCGACCCCGGCGAGCCGGGCGCTGCCGTAGCTCGTCCCGTTCTGCCAGTTCTCGAGCTGCGCCTCCTTCAATTGCTTGCCGCGCAGCCCGCGCGCCTGGAGGGCTGCCCAGGCCTGCGGGAGATCGAGGAAATTGGCCGGGATTGCCAGCTTTGCGTCGCGGTCGACGGCGCCCAGGGGAAACATCGCACCTGCGGCCGAATTCGGCGTCAGCGACAGGCCCTGCTGGGTGGCGGGCGAATAGAGCTCGAACTGCACGCTGACCGTGCCGGCCGCCGTGGTCACCCCACCCATGCCTCCGGCTTGCGGTTCGAGGGTGAGCTTGGCTGAAATCAGGACCGCATCGGGCTGCCAATGGGAGCGCGCATATTTGATCGCCCGCTCAGCGATGGCCGGCACGCCCTCGACCGGCCAGCTCGCCTGCTTGGGCAGGATGCTCTCCGCGTCGTTGTGGAGCGGTGCATCCTGCGCGATGCGCCGCCACGAGATCTCGTTGCCGCCGGCGAAATGGAGGATGAGGGCGTTGCGGCCATCGAGGCGGAAGGTGCCGGTGGTGTAGGGCATCGAGCCGGCCTGGATCATGAAGGTGCCGCTGTCCTTGCCGGGGACGAAGAGCTGCGGGTTGTAGGTGCTGTCCTTGGTGGCGCCGACGTTGCCCTTGTTGCCGGTATAGGGGGCGGGGCAAGAGTCGGTGAACTGCACCTGGCCGAGCTCCTGCACGTCGAAGACGCAATCCGCCTTAGTACCACGCGCATCGGCGAGCGAGGCCTGCCAGCGCCCGGCCATGGGCGATCTCATTGCCGCCATCGGGTCGGGGGGCGAGGGCCGCATGAGCCACGCCGTCACGACCGCAACCAGCAGCGCCACGCCGACCAGGGAGACCTGGGCATAGCGCTTCTGCGGCAGCTTGCGGGCGAAGCGCTTCCAGGCCTGCGCCTCGCCCTTGAGCACGCGCTCGGTCGTCACCACGATCTGCGGCAGGTAGGTCGAGAGCGGCTGCGGGTAGGCGTTGAGCCAATGGGAGACACCGAGGAAATACTCCATGTCCTTGGTCGGCATGGCGTCGGCGATGCGCACCGGAACGAGCGGCAGGCGCTTGGCCACCGCACACTCCATCTCGCGCACGACCTGGGGCGAATCGTTGGATTTTTCGCTGAAGATGATGAGCACCGCCCGGCTCGCTTCGATGGCCGCGACGATGCTGCCGCCCCACTGGGAGCCGGCGGCGATGTCGCGCGGGGCTATCCAGCACTTGATCCCGGCCCCCTCGAGCGCCCGGCAGATCATGTCCGCCGCGGCCTGGTCGCGGGAGGAGTAGCTCAAGAAGATGTCGTGCGCCACGCCGAGCGCCTCCCTTCGCCTATTCACCCAAGGCTTCGCGCGCGGCCGCTTGCACGGGCGTCTCCCGAGATCTCCGGGAAGGCGCGCGCGTCGGCCTCAGGATGCGCATTTCCGCCCTTGCCGGCAAGCCGAAACGGCCGGGGGCCGAGAGAGCGAAACGGCCTGATATCATCAGCGCCATGGCCACGGCTCGCAAGCGCATGCCGCGCACTCACGGGCCACGTTGCGGATGCCGGCGCCGCCGCGGAGCAGCTTGCGGGTTTCCGCTTCCCGAGCGGCGGGCATGCGCCGGCGTCCGCGTGTTAACGCCTTGCTTGTGCAGATACAGATCAATGCCGCTGGCATGAAGCTCGCTGAGCGCTTCAACCAGATCTCTGAGGGATCGCCTATGCGATCGACGGACCACGCTGCCAGGATAAGGAATTTGCGACGGCTAGCATGCTTGAGCATGGCGCCGAATGCCGGCTTCGCGCTCGGCCTCGGTCGCGTCGGAAAACCGCAGCAACGAACATGGGTCCCCGCTTCCGCGGGGACAACAGCTTTCGTAAGCTCGCTGCGCTCGCCAACGAAAGCTAGCTGGCTGGGGGACCTGGATTCGAACCAAGACCGCTCGGTCCAGAGCCGAGAGTTCTACCGTTAAACTATCCCCCAACGTGCAGCCGAGCCCGCAGGCGGAGCCGCTCGTGTTGCCTCGCGCGCCGCTCGCGAGCCCGCATGATCTAGGACGTTGCCGGAGAAAATACCAGTTTTTTGTGCGGAGGGTCGGCTGGCGTCCCGCTGCCCTGCCGGCGCGGCCGTCGTGCCCCCTCGTCCGCTGGCGTCGGGAGGGTAGTGGGTCGGTTTCGCTTGAATCCTCATCCTTCGAGACGCGTCGCATGCGCGACGCTCCTCAGGATGAGGACACCTTGATTAGGGTTTCACCTCATCCTGAGGAGGGCCGAAGGCCCGTCTCGAAGGATGAGGTGAAACTGACCCACTACCCTCCGCGGGTAGCGGTACAGTTCGAGATCTAGCGTCCGCGCTGCGGGGGCGCGGTGAAGCCGGCCCAGGTCAGATAAATGCCGATCACGAGCGAGGGCATGAGATAGAGATACATATGCTCGCCATATTGCATCCGCCCGAAGAGCCGGGTTAGCGCTTCGGGCGTTAGAAACAACAGCAGCAGACCTTTCGCGAGGATCAACCATCCAACTAGGGTGACCACCACCGGTAACGCACCGCCCGACCAGACATTGTGCCCGAGTATCATCGCGAGGCCGGTCGCGAGGCTGACGATGGCATAGGTAAGCATGACCGGCCGGTCGGCGACTGTGACTTCGATTATTTCGCTTCCGCGTACCAGGAAACCGACCACGAGCAAGATGGCGAAAAGGCCGATAAACCGCGCGAGGAAAACAGTGAGTCGGGACATGCCAGCCTCCGCTACATCGAATGATCCAGCATCCCCGAGGCTACCGGCTTTCCTCCCGATCCTCCAGCAGCTTCGCCGTCCGGCGCCCTTGTTGGCGCCGGCGGCGCGATCGTTATAAGATGATCGATTGGCCGGAGCACGGGCGGCGCCTTGAACTTGCCTTCGCCGCCGGCGGATGGGACGGAGCGCATGAATGTTACGCGAGGGCTCGACGACGGACGTCCGGTGAGCGAGCGCCGGCGGCGCGGGCCGTTCGGCGCCAGGGCGCCCGTCTATTCCGCCCTCGATCTCGGCACCAACAATTGCCGCCTGCTCATCGCGCGCCGGGCCGGGCCAAGCTTCCGCGTCATCGACGCCTTCTCGCGCATCGTGCGCCTGGGCGAGGGGCT
>DATEQI010000306.1:0-5938 GCA_035272805.1 Alphaproteobacteria bacterium
CCGATCAGGCCGGCCTTGCCCTTCTTGCCGACCCCACCCCGGAACAGCGGCTTGATGAAAATGAGCTTGTGGCGATCGATCAGGCCCTGAATCTCGTCCTCGCTCGCACCCGGACCCAGGACCTCCGCCGCCGGAAACTCGACGTGCTCGAGCAGGCGGGCGCCATACAGCATTCCGGTGATCTCCATCCTAGCCTCCAAGTCGTCGTCAGCCGGTCCTTGTGCGCTTCGACGCGCACCTATTCTTCCGCGCGACGCGGGAGACGACCGCCGCTCAGCCCGCCGCCGCGACGGCCACCCGGCTCGCCTCGCCGCGCCGGTAGACCACGAGCGTGGCGCCGAGGCCGCAGAGGGCGGCAAAGCTCATCCACAGGCCGGGAGCGGCCTTGTTTCCCGTATATTGGATGAGTGCGGTGGAGACGGCGGCAGTGAAGCCGCCGAAGAGCGCCGTCGCCAGGCTGTAGGCGAGCGAGAAGCCGGCGGTGCGCACGCTCGCCGGCACGATCTCGGTGAGCGCCACCACCATGGCCCCGTTGTAGCTGGCGTAGAGGAAGGAGAGCCAAAGCTCGACCGCCAGCATCTTGCCGAAGGAGGGATCGGCGACGAGCCAGGAGAGCGCCGGATAGGACGTGAGGAGGGTGAGCGCCGTGAAGGTGAGGAGGATCGGTTGGCGGCCGACGCGGTCCGACAGCGCACCCATCACCGGCAGCCAGAACAGGTTCGACAGCCCGACGCAAAAGGTCACGACCAAGCCGTCGACCTCGGCGAGCTTGAGCACGCTCTTGCCGAAGGTCGGCGTATAGACCGTGATCAGGTAGAAGGAGACGGTGGTCATGACCACCATCAGCATGCCGGCCAGCACGATCTGCCAGTTGTCCACGATCGAGCGGAAGCTCTCCCGCGGGCTCGGGTGATGCGTGCGCGCGAGGAACGCTTCCGTCTCCTCGAGCGAGCGCCGGAGAACGAAGATGAAGGGCACGATCAGGCAGCCGATGAAGAAGGGGACGCGCCAGCCCCAGTCGCCGATCGCGGTCGGTGTCAGCATCTCGTTGAGGGCGAAGCCGATGAGCGCCGCGACCATGATCGAGACCTGCTGGCTGCCGGACTGCCAGGCGACGTAGAAGCCCTTGTTCCCCGGCGTCGCCATCTCGGAGAGATAGACCGAGACGCCGCCGAGCTCGACCCCCGCCGAGAAGCCCTGCAGCAGGCGGCCGATGAGGACGAGGAAAGGGGCGGCGAACCCGATGGTGGCATAGCTTGGCACGAAGGCGATCATGATCGTGCCCATGGCCATGATCAGCAGGGTGGTGATGAGCCCCTGGCGTCGTCCCACCCGGTCGATATAGGCGCCGAGCACGATGGCGCCCAAGGGCCGCATGAGGAAGCCCGCCCCGAAGGTCATGAAGGTGAGGAGGAGCGAGGCGAACTCGCTGCCCGCCGGGAAGAAGGCGCGGGCGATGTGCGTCGCGTAGAAGCCGAAGAGGAAGAAGTCGAACATCTCGAGGAAATTGCCGCTGGTGACGCGCACCACGCTGGCGAGCTTCGACGATTTTGACGCGGACGCCATGGGCCGATCCTCCCGCAATGCCCTTAGATCTGACGTTTCCCCATGACCTAAGGTTGTTTGCAACGATACGCCAAACCGGCCTTGCGGGCAAAGCGCGCGATCTTGGCGCCGATCTTCAAGCCAGCGCCCGCATGAGGTCGGCGAGATTGCAGGGCAGCGCATGAAGCTCAAGCCGGACGGCCTTGGCGGCGAACGAGCAGCGTGTGAGCCGCGTCCAGCTGATCTCGCGAGGGCCGCCCAACCGAGGCGGCCCGAAAGGTCGCATCGAGGCTCTCGCCAAGGGCGCCGCGAGGTGCTAAATCCTCGGCGCCGCCGCTGGTATACAACACACAAGGCGGGTTATCTGCCGTCCGGCAGCGTGAAATCATGTTGAGGAGAGGCGAATGGGCGAGGTCAAGAGCGACATCGAGATCGCACGCGAAGCGAGGCTGCAGCCGATCGAGGCGATCGGCGCCAAGCTCGGCATCCCTGCAGAGGCGCTTTCCCGCTACGGACATTACAAGGCCAAGGTCAGCCTGGACTACGTGGCCGGGCTCAAGGGCCGCCCGGACGGCAAGCTCATCCTGGTGACCGCGATCACGCCGACGCCGGCGGGCGAGGGCAAGACGACGACGACGGTCGGCTTGGGCGACGGGCTCAACCGCTTGGGCAAGCGCGCCGCGATCTGCCTGCGCGAGCCGAGCCTCGGTCCCTGCTTCGGCGTCAAGGGCGGGCCGCCGGCGGCGGCTACGCCCAGGTGGTGCCGATGGAGGACATCAACCTGCATTTCACCGGCGACCTCCACGCCATCACCTCCGCCAACAACCTGCTCGCCGCGATGATCGACAATCACGTCTATTGGGGCAATCCCCTCAACATCGACGTGCGGCGCATCGGCTGGCGCCGGGTGATGGACATGAACGAGCGGGCGCTGCGCTCGATCGTCTCCTCGCTCGGGGGTGTCGCCAACGGTTTTCCGCGCGAGGACGGCTTCGACATCACGGTCGCTTCCGAGGTGATGGCGATCTTCTGCCTCGCGAAGGACATGGCCGATCTCATTCAGCGCCTCGGCAGCATCGTCGTGGGCCAGACGCGCGAGCGCAAGCCGGTGCGCGCGCGCGAGCTGAAGGCCGACGGCTCGATGGCGGTGCTGCTCAAGGACGCGCTCGCCCCCAACCTCGTACAGACGATCGAGGGCAACCCCGCCTTCATCCACGGCGGCCCCTTCGCCAACATCGCGCACGGCTGCAATTCGGTGATGGCGACGACGACCGGGCTCAAGCTCGTCGATTATCTCGTGACCGAGGCGGGCTTCGGCGCCGACCTCGGCGCCGAGAAATTCTTCGACATCAAGTGCCGCAAGGCGGGGCTCAAGCCGTCGGCGGTGGTGATCGTCGCCACCGTGCGCGCGCTCAAGATGCACGGCGGGGTGGCGCGCGAGGAGCTCGGCAAGGAGAACCTCGCGGCCCTCGACAAGGGCTTCGCCAATCTGGCGCGCCACCTGGAGAACCTCGGCCGCTTCGGCGTGCCGGCGATCGTGGCGATGAACCATTTCACCTCGGACACCGCGGCCGAGGAGGCGCTCATCCGCAAGAAGTGCGCGGAGATCGGCGTCGAGGCCGTGCTCTGCACGCACTGGGCCGAGGGAAGCATGGGTGCGGAAGCGCTCGCGCGCGCGGTGGTCAAGCTGGTCGAGAGCAAGCCGGCCAGCTTCAAGTACCTTTATCCCGACGACATGCCGCTCTGGGACAAGATGCGCACCATCGCGACCACGCTCTACGGCGCCCGCGACATCACGGCCGAGCAGCGCGTGCGCGACCAGCTCAAGGACTTCGAGAAGGGAGGCTTCGGGCACTTCCCGGTCTGCATGGCCAAGACCCAGTACAGCTTCTCGACCGACCCGCAGCTCAAGGGCGCGCCCTCGGGCCACGTGGTGTCGGTCCGCGAGGTGCGCCTTGCCGGCGGGGCCGAGTTCGTCGTCGCCGTCTGCGGCGAGATCATGACCATGCCCGGGCTGCCGCGCGCGCCCGCGGCCGAGCGCATCCGGATCAACGAAGCGGGCCTGGTCGAAGGGCTCTTCTGAGCCAGCCCTCACGAGAAATTGCAGCGCGGGCTGAGGGCGGCACTCCTCATGATCCTCTTCGTCATCGTCGCGTCGCTGCTGTCGCACAATTTCTGGGCGCTCGAAGGGGCCATCCGTGCCACGCAACACACCCAGTTCATGAAGAACCTCGCCATCATCGGCGGCCTTCTTCTGCTTTACGCCCATGGCCCGGGGCGCATCAGCGTCGACGGCAGGCGCAAGGGACAATAAGCGTAAATCGCGCTCTATCTACGGCTCCGCTTTCCCTCTCCTCCTTTAGGAGGAGAGGGCAGGGTGAGGAGGTGTCGAAGCAGAGCGCATCATAGGTCGTGGATGACTATCGTGAGCTCGCCGGTTTCGACGCGCTTGCCGGGATGGCCTCCTCACCCCGACCCTCTCCTCCTAAAGGAGGAGAGGGTTTTGCCGCGAACTCGCGCCGGATCGCTTGGCTGTGCTCGCCGAGTGCCGGGACCTTGCCGAGGGAGCTGTCCGGCTCGCCTAGATGCCGCACGGGGGGTGCGATGAGGTCGATGGCCCCCGCCTCGCTCGCGACGGTGGCGCGGCGGAGCTGGGGATGGCGGCTCGCCGTCTCGATCGAGTTGAGCGTGCCGAAGGCGATGCCGAAGCGCTTGAGCCGCGCGATGAGGGCCTCGCGCGCGAGCGAAAGGAAGACCTTGGCAATCTCGGCGTCAAGCGCCGCGCGGTTCTGCGCGCGCTCGCCGGGGCTCGCGAAGCGCTGGTCGCGGGCGAGCTCCGGGCGCTCCAGCACGTTCTCGCAGAAGGCGCGCCATTCGCGCTCGTTCTGGATCGAGATGACCACCGGCTCGCCCTTGGTCGGGTAGGCGCCATAGGGGGCGATCGAGTGATGGCTGATGCCGACGCGCGGCGTCACGTTGCCGGCGTAGAGATACTGGAGCAGAATCGGCGACATCCAGTCCGCGATGGTGTCGAAGAGCGAGACTTGCACGCCGCTGCCGCGCCCGCTCTCTGCGCGCGCGCTGAGCGCCTCGAGGATTGCCGAATAGGCGGTGAGCCCCGTCGAGATGTCGCAGATGGAGACGCCGACGCGCCCCGGCGCCTCGGGCGTGCCGGTGACGGCGGCGAGCCCGCTCTCGACCTGGACGAGGAGGTCGTAGGCCTTCATGTCGCGAAAGGGCCCGTCCTCGCCGTAGCCGGAGATGTCGCAAGTGACGAGGCGGGGATATCTCGCTCTGAGCTCGGCCGAGCCGAAGCCGGCGCGCGCGGCGGCGCCTGGGGCCAGGTTCTGGACGAAGACGTCGGCACGCGCGAGGATGCGATGGAGGAGGGCCGCATCCGCTTCCTCCTTGATGTCGAGGACGAGCGATTCCTTGCCGCGATTGAGCCAGACGAAGTAGGAGGCGAGGCCGTTCACGAACTTGTCGTAGCCGCGCGCGAAGTCGCCCTCGGCGCGCTCCACCTTGATCACGCGCGCGCCCGCGTCCGCGAACTTGGCGCTGCAAAAGGGTGCCGCCACCGCCTGCTCGAGCGAGACGACGAGGAGACCGGTAAGCGGCTTGCTCATGGCGCTCGTGCTCAATAGCGCTTGCCGGTCTTGTCGGTCCAGAGGTCGCCTTCGGCGGCGCTCTCTACGTGCAGGTCGACGTCGGGGTAATGACACTCGTCGCCCACGATGCGGCTGCCGATCGCAAGGAAGCGCGCCTTGCGCTCGCTGCGGTTGATGAGGTGGTGGCCGTCGGCCTTGCCGGCGGGGAAGCCGGCGGCAAGGCCGGCCGAGAGCACCTGCTCGCCCTCGTCGGTCGCGAGCACGAGCTCGCCTTCCAGGATGTAGATCAGCTCATCCTCCCGGCTGTGCCAGTGGCGTTGGGAGGACCAGCAACCCGGCGGCAGCTCGACGAGGTTGACGCCGAACTGGGTCAATCCCGCGTAGGCACCGAGTGCCGACCATCGGCGCGCGGCGACCGGCGCTTTGAACTTTTGCGGATAACCGGATCCGCTCCGCACCGGCAAGCGGGCGGGATCGAAGGCGGGAGGCTTGAGCGGCGATGTCATGGCGTGCTCTCAGAAACTCACTCGAGATGACTCGATTGTTTTTAATGCCCCGATCGTCACCCCCGCGAACGCGCTAAGGCAAACACACATCTTTGCGGAGGGGCCCGGCGTGATAAGCCCCTCTCCCGCTTGCGGGAGAGGGAGGGACCCGCGGCCGTTAGGCCGTGGGAGGGTGAGGGACGGCGCCGACATGTGGCATTCCCTCACCCTTCCCATCCCTTCGGGATGGGCCCCTTCCCTCTCCCGCAAGCGGGAGAGGGTTTTCTTGCCTTCTCGCGC
>DATEQI010000307.1:0-52156 GCA_035272805.1 Alphaproteobacteria bacterium
GCCGACCTCGTCCAGCTGGTCGGCCGTTTCCTCGGGGAAGCGCAGACGCGCGAAGCGTTCGCGGCCGAGGCGCGAGGGCGCGGCCGGGATCCCTCCGCACTCGCCGCCGAAGCCGAGACCGTGAGGCTGGCGGAGCGGCTGCTCGCCGGTGCCATCGGCAGCGCATCGGCGCGCGTCATGGTCGCATCGGTGGTGCACGAGGAGCCGATCGGCACCGAGGAACTCATGCGCATTCTCGACGAGACCTCGCAGGCGATCGAATACAGCCGCCGCCTCGAGCAGCAGTCGCGCACGCTCGAGGCCACTACGGCAGAGCTGCGACGCGCGAACGAGCGACTGCGGGAGCTCGATCGCCTCAAGGATGATTTCGTTTCCACGGTGAGCCACGAGTTGCGTACGCCGCTCACCTCGATCCGCTCGTTCTCCGAGATTTTGCTGGACAACCCGGCTCTCGAGCAGCAGCAGCGGCAGGAGTTCCTGCGGATCATCGTCAAGGAGAGCGAGCGGCTCACGCGGCTGACCAACGACATGCTCGACCTCGCCAAGATCGAGGCGGGCAAGCTCGAGTGGCACATGGAGCGGGTGAGCGCGAGCGAGGTGGCGCGGGAAGCGGCCGCCGCACTCGGCCAATTGTTTCGCGACAAGAGCGTCAAGCTCGAAGTCGAAGTGCCGGACGGCGTGCCGACCACCATCGCCGACCGCGATCGGCTGTTCCAGGTCGTCGTCAATCTGCTATCCAATGCCGTGAAATTCTCGCCGCGAGACGCCGGGCTGGTGACGCTTGCCGTCGAAACCGACAGCGACGGCGTCAGGCTCTCCGTCGCCGACAACGGGCCCGGAATCGCGCCGACGGACCGCGACGCGATTTTCGAGCGCTTCCGCCAGGTGGGCGACACGCTCACCGCGAAGCCGGAGGGGAGCGGCCTCGGCCTCGCGATCTCGCGAATGATCGTCGAGCATTTCGGCGGCCGCGCCTGGGTCGAGGATGCTCCGGGCGGCGGCGCGATTTTCCGCGTATGGTTGCCGCACGAATCCGCCGCCCCGTCCGCGGCTGATGCTCAGCCCAGACCGCGGAAATAATCGGCGACGAGGTGCTGACGCCAGCGGTCGATCTCTCGGAATACTTGCACGAGGCGCTCGCGCTCGGGTCGGCCGAGCGATTCCGGCTTGACGCAATTGTCCGGGGCCAGGTGCTCCGAGATCCGCTCGATCTGGTGGCGCAGCAGCAGCTCCAGAAGGAAAGCCAAGTCATCGCTCAGCCTGCCGGCATCCTCGCCCGCCAGAACGCCTGTCTCGGCGAGGGCGGCGAGGCGAGCGGGGGTTCCCGTCGCCTCGACCGCGTTCTTGAGCGCCAGCAGGCGCACGATCTCGACCAGCGGTTTGCTCCCGCGCAGCTTGAGATCGACGGCGTCTTTCTCGGCCCCATCCCCGGCGACCAATTGCCCGAACAAATCGACGTTGCTGGCCTGGTCCCGTTGCAGCCAGGAGATCTGCGCGAGGAACGGCAGGTTGTCGCGCGCCGTCATCGTGACGTGGCGGCGCAATGCGGCCGCGAGCTCGGGCGGGCTCGAGATTGCGCGGAAATCGAAGAAGATATCGGTGAACATGATCTCCTGGTTGCCCCGCGAGCGCACCCAGCCGGTCACCTGCGCCTGCCATTGTGCCAGCCTTTTGCGCCAAAGCGGGTTCGTCGCCATGACCTCGCCCGCGCACAAGGGAAAGCCCGCTTGCTCGAGCCCGCGCGTGAACCTCTCTGCCAGCTCGACGAAGAACCGATCGATGCTTTCGTGCTCGGAATCGCCGTGATCGGCGAGGATGAAACCGTTGTCCTGGTCCGGATGAAGCAGGCTCTCGCCGCGGCCGGCCGAGCCCATCACCAGCGCCGCAAAGGATACCGGCGGCTCGCCCCAGCCCGCTTCAGCCATGCCCGCAAGCGCCTGACGCAGGACCGCCGCCGTGATGTCGTCATTGAGTGCATTGATAAGCGCGATCACCTCCATCGCAGGCTCGCCCGCTGCCAACAGCGCCGCAGCCAGGCTTGCCTGGGCCGCCCTCGCGTCGGGCGACGGCGGTCGGCTCTCGCTCATCACCGCGGGATCGAGCTCGGCCAGCAGCCCGGCGAATCCCGCGCCGAGCAGGGCTTCCAGGCGAATAAGACCGATCGGCCGGCCCGCCGAATCCACGACGGGCAGGCAATTGCGCCGCTGCCGCCGCATCTCGGCGAGAGCCCGGTAGACCCGATCGTGCTCGTAGAGCGCCGGCACGCGGCGGCGCAATGCCGCGCTCACCGGCTGGTGCGGCTCGGCCATGAATAGTGCGCTCTCGAGGAGATCCTCCGCAGTGAGCACTCCCGCGGCCCGGCCGCGCGCGTCCGTGATCAGCGCCGCTGCCTCGCCTGCCTCACGCATGCGGGCCACGAGGCCGAACAGCGGCTCGGCTTCGGACCCGGTGACGGCTCGCCGCTCGACCAGCCCGGCGATCGGACGACTCAAGCGTAGCAGCCACTCGCTCATGCATGCCCGCCCCGAGAGAACGATGCTGTCGGAAGCACCGGCCTCGAGAGCTTAGCACGGCGAAGGCGCGGCGTGGCCGGTCGGAAGAGGCTGCCGTCCGGGCCAGACGATGCCTGGCCCGGGCAGCAAATGGGAACGCCTCGGTTACTCCGCCGGAGCAGGCTTGCCCGCCGGCGCTCCCAAATCGGGTATCGCTCCCAGGATGGCGCGGCGCTCAACCTCGGCGAAGCCTGCTTCCGCGGCCGGTTCCGGCTTGAGCAGGGAGACCACGATCCCCGACAGGAAGGACAGGGTCATGGTGATCAGGCAGGGGTTCTTGAGGGGGAAGTACCACCACTCTTTCGAAACCTCGGCCAGGCTGTGCTTGAGGATGTCGACCTGGATCGTGGGGCCGCAATAGAGCAGCACCAGCGTCGAGACGGTGCCCAGAATGATTGCGGTCACCGCACCCCAAGTGGTGAAGCGACGCCAGAAGATGGCCATCACCAATGCGGGAAAGTTCGCCGATGCCGCGATGGAGAACGTGAGGCCGACCATGTAGGCGATGTTCTGGCCCTGGAAAATGATCCCCAGCAGGATCGCGCAGATGCCGAGGATGACGGCCGCAATACGTGCGACCCGGAGCTGCTCGTGCTCCGGTGCATGCCCGCCCTTGACTACACTGACCCATATGTCATGCGAGAGTGCCGCCGCACCCGACAAGGTGAGCCCGGCCACGACTGCCAGGATGGTGGCAAAGGCGACCGCACAGATGAAGCCGAAGAAGGCCGAACCGCCCACCGCGTTGGCGAGCAGGGGGGCTGCCATGTTGCCGCCGGCCCCGACACTGGAGATCTGCTTCATTCCGACCAGCACCATGGCGCCGAAGCCGAGAATGAAGGTGATCAGGTAGAACCCGCCGATCCAGATCGTCGCCCACACGACGGAGATGCGCGCCTGCTTGGCATCCGGGACCGTGTAGAAGCGCATCAGGATGTGCGGCAGGCCGGCGGTCCCGAACATCAGGGCCAAGCCGAGCGAAACCGCGTCCCACGCGCCGGTCACCACATTGTTGCCCGGCTCCAGAACCTTATTTCCGTTGAGCTCGGCCGCCTTGGCGAACAAATTCATCGGGTTGAAGCCGAACTGGGCGAGCACCAGAAACGCCAGGACCACCGCACCCCCCAGCAGCAGGCAGGCCTTGATGATCTGCACCCAGGTCGTGGCGAGCATTCCGCCGAACAGCACGTAGATCATCATGACGATGCCGACGATGACGACGGCGAGGGTGTAGTTCAGACTGAACAGCAGCTTGATCAGGGTGCCGGCGCCGACCATCTGGGCGATCAGATAGGTGAGCACGACCGCCATGGTGCCGATCGCCGCCGCGATCCGGACCGGCTTCTGCTGCAGCCGATAGGCCACGACATCGCTGAACGTGTACTTGCCGAGATTGCGCAGAGGCTCTGCGATCAGAAACAGGATGATCGGCCAGCCCACCAGCCATCCGGTGGAATAGATCAGGCCGTCGAAGCCGTTGAGTGCCACGAGTCCGGCGATGCCGAGGAAGCTCGCAGCGCTCATATAGTCGCCGGCAAGCGCGAGGCCGTTCTGAAATCCGGTGACCCCATGCCCCGCGGCATAGAAATGCACGGTGGTCTTGGTTCGCCGCGCCGCCCAATATGTGACGACCAGCGTCAGCGCGATGAATACGAAAAAGAACAGGATGGCGAGAGGGTTCGATCCAGCGCTCATGATTTTTTCCTCGAAACAGCTGTGGCATCGGCGACGGCCCGGGCGACGGCCTCGTCATAGCCCCGGTTGGCCCATAGCACGTAAATGATGGCGAGGACCCAGCAGGAGACGATCGTAAGCGCGCCCAACAGGATTCCGAGGCTGAGCCCCCGCATCAAGAGGATCGCGAGAAAGGGCTTGTCGAACGCCACGAGCAGGATGAAGCCCAGGTAGATCACCAGCATCAGCGCTGAAAGCGTGAGGGCGATCGCCCAACGCCTTGCTGCGATGGCATGAATCGGATCAGCGGTGCGCATGGCTGGGCGCCTCCTAGCGCCAGGATTTTAACAATCGAGGACCGCACAAGAGACTATTGATCAATGCTAACATCGCGGGAGGCGCGTCGATATTCGACTTTAGGCTAAAGCGAGCCGGCGCCCGTCTCGCCCGTTGGCCCGTGCCGGCCCCGGCAGGGCCGCCTCTCTTGGGGCACCAAGGGAGGTGCGCTTTGCGCGTCGGGCCGAGATCGGCCGCGCCGGGCGCTAGGCGGAAGCGGGTTGGGCCCTTATCATGGTGCACCACAAGAGACTTCCCCTCGCAGGGAGCCCCAGCCGATGACGGCCTGCCGCCTCGTCGTCGCGGACGATCACCCGCTGTTTCGCGACGCCCTCCGGCTCACGATCGCGCAGCTGCTGCCCGAGGCCGAGATCGCGGAGGCGGAGTCATTCGATAGTCTGCGCGCTCAGCTCGAGGCCTCGCTTGATACGGATCTCGTGCTGCTCGATCTCAACATGCCGGGCATCTCGGGTTTCTCGGGCTTGCTCTTCTTGCGCGCGCAGTTTCCGGCGGTCCCCGTCGCCATCATCTCGGCCAACGATTCACCCCGCGTGGTTCGCCGCGCACTCGATCTGGGAGCCGCCGGCTACATACCGAAGTCGGCGACCGCCGCCGATATCGGCACGGCACTCATGGCGCTTCTCGCCGGCGAGAGCTGGCTGCCGCCCGCCCTTGGGGTGCGGGGGCGCGCCGCTGAGGCCGATGCCGAGCTCGCCTCCCGCCTCGCCAGCCTGACCCCCCAGCAGGTTCGCGTCCTGATGATGCTCAGCGAGGGCTTGCTCAACAAGCAAATCGCCCACGCGATCGGCGTCGCCGAGGCGACGGTCAAGGCGCATGTTTCCGCCATCCTGCAGAAGCTCAAGGTCGATAACCGCACCCAGGCCGTCATCCTGGCCAAGCGCCTTGCCGAGGACGTGGGCCCCTCCGCCGCGGAGTTGCTGGGTTTTGCGGCGAACCGCGACGGCGGCGGCTGAGTCGCCTACTCGGCCGCCTGCCGCGCCGCTATCAGGCGCATGATGACGGCACGGAGGGCCGCGGGCTTGAGCGGCTTCTTGAGCAGCGGCAGCGCGAGCGACTGGGCACGGGCGGCGACCGATTCCGAGCGGTCCGCGCTGATCAGGATGGCGGGAACCTCGGCGCGGTAGTGGCGGCGCAATGCCTCGATGCAGGCGATGCCGTCCCCCCCGCCATCGAGATGGTAATCGACGATGAGGAGGTCCGGTGGTGCTGCACCCGGAGCGTCGAGCGCCAGCGCAGCACCAAGCCCGGTGGCGGAGCGCAGCCGGTACGACCACCCCTCGAGCAGCGAGGTGAGCCCGTCGAGCGCGCTCGGCTCGTTGTCGATGCAAAGCACGGCGAGCCGCTCGCTCGTCAGCATCGGCCGCGCCGTCTCGAAAACAGGGGAGAGAGCCAGCACGGGTGCCGTGCCGCGCGGCACGGCGAGCGTGAAGACGGTGCCGCGGCCCGCCTCGGAGCGAAAGCTCACCGGATGGTCGAGGATGCGGCTGATGCGCTCCACGATCGAGAGGCCGAGGCCGAGCCCGTGCTCGGTGCCCGGGCCGTTGGCGAAGCGTTGGAACTCCTTGAAGACGAGGGGGTGCTTGTCGTCCGGGATGCCGCAGCCGGTATCCCACACCTGGATCAGGAGCGAGGCGCCGACCCGGCGGGCACCCATCAGCACCTTGCCGCGCGCGGTATAGCGAACGGCATTGGAGAGCAGATTCTGCAGCACGCGATGGAGAAGCTGCCGGTCGCTCCTCACCGCGAGGCAGGTGGGCACGATGCGCAGGTCGAGCCGCTTTTTCTCCGCGAGGGGGGCGAACTCGAGCCTGAGTGCCGCGAACAGCTCGCCGAGAGCAAAGTCGCCCCACTCGGGCGTCATACCGCCCGCATCGAGCTTCGAGATGTCGAGCAGCATGCCGAGCAGCTCCTCGACCGCGCCGAGCGAGGCGTCGATCTTGCGCACGAGCTCGCCGTCCGGCGGGCTCAGGCTGCTGGTCCCGCGCGCATGCCGCTCGACGAGGCTCGAGACATAGAGTCGGGCGGCGTTGAGGGGCTGGAGCAGGTCGTGGCTCGCCGCCGCGAGGAAGCGGGTCTTGCCGAGGTTCGCCTCCTCGGCGGTGATCCTGGCGCGGTCGAGCTCGGCGTTGAGCGTCGTGAGCTCGGCCGTGCGCTCGCGCACGCGCTCTTCGAGATACTCGTTCGCGGCGGCGAGCTGGGCGGCGACGCGGACATGCTCGGTGATGTCGGAATAGGTCGTGACGTAGCCGCCGCCCGGCATGGGGCTGCGGCGGACCTCGAGCACCGTGCCGTTGGGCCGGCGATATTCCAGCACCGACTCGCCGTCGCCGAGGAAGAGCTCGAGCTGCCGTGCCACCAGATCGTCCGGGTTGCCGGGGCCGTACTCGCCGCGCTCGGCATTGAAGCGCATGATCTCCGGCAGCGTCACGCCGACGGAGCCGAGTGCTGCAGGCAGCTCGAGCAAATCGCGGAAGCGCCGGTTCCAGCACACGAGACGGAGCTCGCGGTCGAACACGCTGATGCCCTGGCGCACGTTCTCGAGCGTCGATTGCAAAAGGTCGCGATTATACTGGATGGCGGCCGTCGCATCGTCGAGCAGCCGCATGGCGTCGTCGGCGCTCAGGTTGTGGCGCTCGAGCGTGAGTGCCATGACGAGGCGGGCCGAGGAGGCGCCGATGGCGCTCGCGAGCAGCCGCTCGGTGTGGCGGACCAGAGCGAAGTCCGCCTCGGCGTCATGCGCAAGCGGCGTCCCGCGCAGGGCCGCGAAATCCTCGAAGGAGCGCTGGGCCCGCTCCGGCCCGAGATAGCTCGCGGCCACCAGCGCCAGCTCCGAGACGCGGACCGAGCCGTGCCACTGCCGCAGGCCCGGCTGACCGGCGCTGGCATCGGCATCCACGAAGGCATTCGCCTGCAGCCGCTCGATCACCTTGGGCACGCTCAAGAGCGAGCACAGCGCATAGGCGGTCACGTTGGCGAGCAGGCTCCAGAACACGCCATGGGTGAGCGGATCGAAGCGCAGGCCGAAAAGCTGCTGCGGGCGCAGGAGCGAGATGCCGAACGGCCCGGAGGCGAGGAGCTCGCCCGAGAAGGCGCCCGACTGCATGAGCGTGGGCAGGAAAAGGGTATATGCCCAAACGGAGAAGCCCGCGAGGATGCCCGCGATCGCTCCCTTCTGCGTGGCGCCGCGCCAGATGAGGCCGCCGAGCAAGGCCGGAGCGAATTGCGCCACCGCGGCGAAGCTCAAGAGGCCGATCGAGGCAAGCGCGTAGCTGTCGCCCAAGAGGCGATAGGTGCAATAGGCCAGCAGCATGAAGGCCACGATCGCCACGCGGCGGACCTGCAGAATGACGCTCCCCATGTCCTCGCGGTCGGAGAGGCCGAGCCGCCGGCGGTGCAGCACGATGGGCATGACCAGGTCGTTGCTCACCATGTTGCTGATCGCCACCGATTCGACGATGACCATGGCGGTGGCCGCGGAGAGGCCGCCGATGAAGGCGAAGAGCGCCAGCGCCGACTGCCCGCCGGCCATCGGGAGGGCCAGCACGAACATATCGCCATGATCCGCCGAGGCACCGATGACGAGAAGGCCGGCCGCGGCGATCGGCACCACGAAAATGTTGATGGCCACGAGATAGAGCGGGAAGAGCCAGGCGGCCTTGCGCAGATCCCGCTCGTGCACGTTCTCCACCACCGCCACGTGGAACTGCCGCGGCAGGCAGAGGATCGCCGCGAGCGCCAACCCCGTCATGGTCACCCAGGTTGCGCCGTCCACCCCGCCGGCGAAGAGGCTGCTGAGCGCGGGTGCCGCGCGCACGCGGGCCAGGATATCGCTCCAGCCGTCGAACATGCCCCAGGTGACGAAGGCACCCACCGAGATGAAGGCCACGAGCTTGACGAGCGATTCGAAGGCGATCGCCAGCATCATGCCTTCGTTGTGCTCGGTGGCGTTGATGTTCCGGGTGCCGAACAGGATGGCGAACAGCGCCAGCACGAGGGACACGACGAGTGCGGTGTCGCTCCAGATCGCGTGACCGCCCACATCCGCCGGCATCGCGTTCAGCGGATAGCGCATCAGCACCGTGAAGCTGGTCGACACCGCCTTGAGCTGGAGCGCTATATAGGGCAGCACGCCGATCACCGCGATCACCGTGACGATCGCCGCAAGCAACTGGCTCTTGCCGTAGCGCGCGGCGATCAGATCGGCGATGGAGGTGATGTTATGGCTTTTGGAAATGCGCACGATCCGCCGCAGAAGCGGCAGGCCGATGACGAACATCAGGATCGGACCGAGATAGATCGGCAGGAAGTCGTAGCCGGTGCGCGAGGCGAGGCCGACGCTGCCGTAAAAGGTCCAGGAGGTGCAGTAGACCGCGAGCGAAAGCGCGTAGACAAGCGGCTTGCCCTCGCTCCGCCCGCGCGCCCGCGCTCTCCGGTCGCCGTAATAGGCGATGGCGAACAAGAGACCGACATAGCCGAGCGACAAGGCCAGAACGGCCCAACCCGGAACCATCGCCTCCCCACGGCAAGACGTTTCTTCGTTGCGCCATGATACGCCGTCCGCAACCGCCGGGGCTAGGCTCAAGGGGGCGGGCCCGGTCGAGCGAGGGGCGACGCAGTGCGAACGAAGCCTCTACTCGCAAGGTGTTTCAGGGTTGGCAGGCTGCGCGGAGCTGAAGCGCTTGTTGCCTGGTTATTGTATTCATATGGCTAAAAAAGTCGCCATCTGATATAGCTTAAGGCCAGAAAAATCGCTTTTTGGCTATGAGCCGGGTGCTTAGTGGCTAGAAAATCCTTCGACGCGTTTCCCGAGACTTTCGTCTCGAACTCAGAGACCACGAAGCTGGCCTCGAAAGCCGTCCGTGCGAGCAAGCTCAGGAAGCTTGCTTCGCGGCTTTATAGCCGAGATCTAACCAGCGCTCCCGAAGTCATCGTCCGGCGCAATCTTTGGCCGATCGTCGCCGGCTATTATCCTGACGCGCTTATCGCCGACCGCACGGCCTTGGAAGGAGCGCCGGCCAAGGACGGCTCGGTCTTTCTCGTGTCCCAGCGTGGCCAAAGCGATGTCGCTCTGCCGGGATTCACCTTACGACCGCGACGCGGTGCGCCGGCGCAACCATCCGACTTGCCGTTCATGGGCGTGCTGCGGCTCTCCTCGCCTGCCCGTACGCTTCTCGACAACTTCGCGGTCAGCCGGAGCCGAGGATCGGTTACGCGCACGCTTTCGAAGAAGGAAATCGAGGCGCATCTCGAAAACCTTCTGCGCCGCTCCGGCGAGGACGAGCTCAACCGGCTGCGCGACGAAGCCCGCCGTCTTGCCCCTGCTCTCGACAGGAAGAAGGAATTCGCCGCCCTCGACAAGATGATCGGGGCGCTCCTCAATACGCAGACCGATCGCCTGCAAACGCCGGCCGGACGCGCGCGGCGCAAGGGGCTGCCCTTCGATACCCAACGTGTCGAGTTGTTCGAGGCACTGCGTGCAGCACTCCACCGCACGCCACCGCAAACCCGTCCCGCCGCCCCGAGCGACGGCACGACGCTGCCGTTCTTCGAGGCCTATTTCTCGAATTTCATCGAGGGCACCGAGTTCGCGGTCGAGGAGGCCGTCGCCATCGTCTTCGAGAACCGCATCCCGAACGCGCGTCCGCAGGATGCTCATGACATTCTCGGCACCTATCGCATTGTCGCCGACGCGGCCGAGATGGCGCGCCTACCTGAAACCTTCGCCGAGTTCGAGCGCCTTCTGAAACGCCGGCACGCCCAGATCATGCAGGCCCGGCCGGACAAAGCGCCCGGCCAATACAAGACCGAGCCCAATCGCGCCGGCTCGACCATGTTCGTAGCACCCGAACTCGTACGCGGAACGCTCGATCAGGGGCTCAAGGTGTGTAGCTCGCTGCTGACGCCGTTCCAGCGCGCCGTCTTCATGATGTTTCTTACCGCCGAGGTGCATCCCTTCGCGGACGGCAACGGCCGCATCGCGCGTATCATGATGAATGCGGAGCTCGTGGCCGCAGGCGAGCAGCGGATCATCATCCCCACCGTCTATCGCGCCAACAATCTCAGCGCGCTGAAGGCCATCTCCAATCGCACCAGCGCCGAACCGCTCATTCTTATGCTCGACTTCGCCCAACGCTTCTCGCTTGCCATCGACTGGACGAGCTTCGCGCGCGCCGAGGCGGATCTGAAGGCCGCCAAAGCCTTCATGGACAGCACGGAGGCCGAGAACCGCGGTATCCGCCTGCGATTGCCGGAGGGGGATACGCGCTGAACTTGACGGGATACCTATGTGCGTCACCACGGGATTGAGTTCCACGCCTACGCCGGCACCGGAGGCTCCGGCACGACGCCCCGAGCCCAGGCTTCGCCGTACCGCTACGCCGAGCCTCGGCCTGTTGGCGTCTTGGCCCCGGGGCAACGATCCTTATCACCTCAAGCTCCTTTGCAGGGACCGGATCGGCCTCCCATCTTGAATTTGACCTTGTATATACAAATGTATAGTATATAGGCGATGGATGTCGCCGTATCACAATTCGATTGGGACGACGGCAATCGCGCAAAGTGCCGGAAGCATGGCGTATCGCCGGCGGAGGTCGAAGCGCTTTTTGATCGCCCCCTGCTGGTCATCCCCGACGAGGCGCACTCCGAGGGCGAGAAACGCCTTCGAGCAATCGGCAAGACCGCGCGCGGCCGATCGGTCTTTTGGTCTTCACCGTCCGGGAGCATGGCGGCAAGCGCCTGATTCGCCCCATCAGTGCCCGCTACATGCACAGGAAGGAAGTTAGGAGCTATGAAAAAGAAAATCCCGACCTTTAGGACGGACGCGGAGGCCGAGCGTTTTGTGGATACGGCGGACCTTAGCGAATACGATCTTTCCGGCCTTAGGCCCGTCAGATTTGAGTTCGAGAAAAAGACGGAGCAACTCAACATGCGCCTGCCGAAGCGTCTGCTTGAGGCCGTCAAGAAGCGCTCTTCCGCGCGCGGCATTCCCTATACGCGCTTCATTCGCGAGGCCGTGGAAATGGCGCTCGCCCGCCCCAGGAAACTGAGATGAGCGGGGATTTGGCGGGCATTTGAGGCGAGCCATCTGCAGACCTCCTGCAGAGCGTCAAACAGCCAAAATAACGATTAGGAATCAGTAAGTTGGCAAATTATCAATACATCTACGTCATGAACGGCCTCACCAAGGCCTTCCCGGGCGGCCGGCAGGTACTCAAGGATATTCGCCTTTCGTTCTTTCCCGGCGCCAAGATCGGCGTGCTGGGTCCGAACGGGTCCGGCAAATCGACGCTTCTGCGCATCATGGCGGGCCTCGAGAGCGACTTCGCGGGCGAGGCCTGGGCCGCCGAAGGGGTGAAGGTCGGCCTCTTGCCTCAGGAGCCCGCACTCGACGCCGGGAAGGACGTAATGGGCAACGTGCTCGACGGGGTCGCCGAGAAGAAGGCGCTCATCGAGCGCTTCGAGGCGGTGAGTGCCCGCTTCGCCGAGCCGCTCGAGGAGGCGGAGATGAATGCGCTCATCGCCGAGCAGGCGGAGCTCCAGGAGAAGATCGACGCGAGCAACGGCTGGGAGCTGGAGCGCCAAGTCGAGATCGCCATGGACGCGCTGCGCTGCCCGCCGGGGGGTGCTGCGGTCGCGACCCTTTCGGGCGGGGAGCGCCGCCGGGTGGCCCTCTGCCGGCTGCTGCTTCAGCATCCCGATCTCTTGCTCCTCGACGAGCCGACCAACCATCTCGATGCGGAATCGGTCGCCTGGCTCGAGCGCTTTCTCTCCGAGTATGACGGCACCGTGGTCGCGGTCACCCATGACCGCTACTTCCTCGACAATACCGCCGGCTGGATCCTCGAGCTCGACCGCGGACGCGGCATCCCGTTCAAGGGCAATTACTCCTCCTGGCTTGAGCAGAAGCAGAAGCGCCTCGCGCTCGAGGAGAAGCAGGAAGCCTCCCGCCAGCGCGAGCTCGCCCGCGAGCTCGAGTGGATCCGCGAGTCGCCGCGCGCGCGTCAGGCCAAGAGCAAGGCGCGCATCAGCGCGTATGAGACGCTCCTCGCCGAGAGCCGCGATCGCGCGCCCGACCAGGCCCAGATCGTCATCCCGGCCGGCCCGCGGCTCGGCGATCTGGTGATCCAGGCCGAGCACGTCCGCAAGGCCTATGGCGAGCGGCTCCTGATCGAGGACTTGAGCTTTCGCGTGCCGGCCGGTGCGATCGTCGGCATCATCGGGCCCAACGGGGCCGGCAAGACGACGCTCTTCCGCATGATCACAGGCGAGGAGAAGCCCGACGGGGGCGAGCTCCGCATCGGTGAAACGGTGAAGCTCGGCTACGTCGACCAGTCGCGCGACTCGCTCCGCGCGGAGAAGACGGTGTGGGAGGAGATCTCGGACGGCCTCGATCAGCTCGAGCTCGGCAAGCACCGCATGCCGAGCCGAGCCTACGTCGCCGCCTTCAACTTCAAGAGCGCCGATCAGCAGAAGAAGGTGGGGCAGCTCTCGGGTGGGGAGCGCAACCGCGTGCATCTCGCCAAGATGCTCAAATCGGGCGCCAACCTGCTGCTCCTCGACGAGCCGAGCAACGACATCGACGTCGACACTTTGAGGGCGCTCGAGGACGCGCTCGTCGCCTTTGCCGGCTGCGCCATGGTGATCAGCCACGACCGCTGGTTCCTCGATCGCATCGCCACGCACATGATGGCGTTCGAGGGCGAGAGCCAGGTCGCCTGGTTCGAGGGGAACTACTCGGACTACGAGGCCGATCGCCGCCGCCGCCTCGGCGAGGCGGCGGACCAGCCGCACCGCATCAAGTACAAGCCCCTGGTGAGGGCCTAAGTCCGGACTCAGATGACAGACGTCAGCCGATAATATCGGTATGCCCTCCGCGCGCAGTGTCCTCGTCGGCCGCGCCGGTTGACTGCACAAGGGCGGTAAATTACGATTTGATGACAAAAGGGGCGCGGCTCGCCGTTTGATTGCCGTGCTATCGCTTGCGCGCCCGAGCGGCGACGGAGGAGCGCATGGGGGATCTGATCCGGTGCAAAACAAAATCAAAGTAGCGATCGCTGGCGTCGGGAACTGTGCGTCGGCACTGGTGCAGGGCGTCGAGTTCTACCGCAACCGCCAGGGTGCGGCGCTGCATGGCATCATGCACCCCACGATCGGCGGCTATGGCTGCTCCGACATCGAGTTCGTCGCGGCGTTCGACGTCGACGTGCGCAAGATCGGCCGCCCGCTCGAGGAGGCGATCTTCGCCAAGCCCAACTGCACCCTCATCTTTCAAAGCGCGCTCCCGGTTTCGAACGTGATCGTTCAAGCCGGTCCCGTGCTCGATGGGGTCGCCGCCCACATGGCCGATTATCCGGATGACGTGGCGTTCCGCTCGGCCGACCTCGAGCCGACCGATATCGCGGAGGCGCTGCGCGCCTCCAAAGCGGAGGTCTTCCTCTGTTACCTGCCGGTCGGCTCCGAGCAGGCCGTCAAGCATTACGCCCAGGCGTGCCTCGACGCCGGCGTTGCCATGATCAACTGCATTCCCGTCTTCCTCGCCTCCGACCCCGAATGGGCGCGGAGATTCCGCGACGCCGGCCTCCCGATCATCGGCGACGACATAAAGAGTCAAGTGGGCGCCACCATCGTGCATCGCGCCCTGGCGCGGCTTTTCGCCGACCGCGGGGTCGGCATCGAGCGCACCTACCAGCTCAACACGGGCGGCAATACCGATTTCCTCAACATGCTCGAGCGCAGCCGCCTCAAGTCGAAGAAAATCTCCAAGACCGAAGCCGTCCAATCGCAATTGGACGAGCAGCTCGAGGCCAAGAACATCCACATCGGCCCCTCCGACTACGTGCCGTGGCAGCGTGACAACAAGGTCTGCTTCATCCGCATTGAGGGCTATGGGTTCGGCGACGCGCCCATCGAACTGGAGCTGCGGCTCTCGGTCCAGGACTCCTCGAACAGCGCCGGTGTGGTGATCGATGCGATCCGCTGCGCGAAGCTTGCGCTCGAGCGGGGCGAGGCGGGCCCGCTCGAAGCACCCTCGGCCTATTACATGAAAAGCCCGCCGCGCCAGCTCCGCGACAGCGTCGCGCGAGAGGCCTGCGACGCCTTCATCGACGGCCGTGCCTTCGATTTGCCCGAGGAGCCGCAGCACGGCACGAGTGCCGCGACCAGAGCCGATCGCGGGTAGAACAGATTGCGATGACGTGCGGTTTGAAGGCGCGGCCGGCGCGCCGCCCGGGCCGGCACGCCCATCGGGCGCGTGGTCGATGACAAAACCGATCGAGACCTTGCTCTTCGATTTTGGCGGCACGCTCGACGCCGACGGCGTTGCGTGGAAGGCGCGCTTTTACGCCCATTATCGGGCGGAGGGGCTTGAGATGGCGGCCGCAGCCTTCGCACCCCTCTTCTACGCCGCCGATGATGCGCTCATCGGAGCCCTGCCGCCCGATTGCGACCTCGGCGAAACGATCGAGCGTCTGGCCGGCAATCTCGAGGCCGAGCTCGTCCGCCGCGACGGCGGCAGCGGCAAAGCCGGCGCCGATCGCGCGCGCGGCCGGCGGGTTGCCAAGCACTTCCTTGCCGAGGCTCAGGCGGCCTTCGCGCGCAATCGGCCGCTGCTCGAAACGCTGAGCGCACGCTTCCGCCTGGGCATCGTCTCGAATTTTTACGGCAATCTCGAAGCGGTGTGCCACGGCGCCGGCTTGGCGGCTTTTTTCGATGTCATTGTCGACAGCCATCGGGTCGGTGCGCGGAAGCCCGACCCGGCGATTTTTCGCGCAGCCCTCGCCCCCCTCGGCGCCAAGCCCGAGACGACGCTCATGATCGGCGATTCCTTGCGCCGCGACCGCGAGGGTGCGCGGCGCATGGGCATGGGCTTCATCTGGATTGCACCAAGCACTGCGCCGGCGTCGACGCTGCGGGCGGGCGAGGCCGAGCTCTGCCAGTCCAGGGTGGCGCAGCTCTCAGATCTAGCGGAGGTCTTGCATGACCGGCACGTCCGGCCGGCCGATCCTCAAGGGCGGCATCATCGCCGCCGGCGAGGGTAGCCGCCTCAGCGCCGACGGCTATCGCGGCAGCAAAGCGATGGTGTCCGTGGCCGGCCGTCCGCTGATCGGCCATGCCCTCGCGCGTTTTCGCGCCATCGGCATCCGCCGGCTGACGGTCATCGTCAACGACGCGAGTGAGGATTGCCAGGAATGGCTCAGGCACCACGGCGGCGATTTCGAGCTCGACCTCATCGTACGCACGACACCCTCCTCCTACGCGAGCTTCCGTCTCGTCGCCGAGCGGCTCTCCGGGGCCGCGGCACTGATTACGACCGTCGACGGCATCATGCCGACGGACGATTTCAGCACTTTCGCCAGGGCTGCGGCCGGCTTCCCTGAGGACGCCGTCGTGCTCGGCCTGACCGCCCACGTCGACGATGAAAAACCCCTGTGGGCGACGCTCGAGGCGGCCGATGGCCGCATCCGGCAGCTCGGCGGCGAGAGCGGCAGCCATGCGACGGCCGGCCTCTACGTGCTGCCCGTGGCACGGCCGGCCGAGCCCGCCCTAGGCTTCGCACGTCTGCGCGACTATCTCGGCTGGCTGGTGGCCGAAGGCCATCCGGTCTACGGTGTCGTCTTGCCGCGGGTCTTCGACATCGACCGTGCCAGCGACATCGCGGCGGCGGAGCGGGCGGCCGCCGGTAGTGAGACCACGAACGAGGCTCCATGAGTGCCGAAAGAACCTGCTGGGGCATCTACCGCGAGTCCGCGCACTCGCCCGGGCGGGTCGAGGACGACGCGGCGATCATCGAGAGCGTGGGTGCCGCGCTGGCGGAGCGGGGCTTCAGCGTCGAGCTCCTCGCGAGCGATGCCGCCGACGCGGCCCTCGAGAGCCCGGGTGCGAACATCTTCACCATGTGCGAGCGCGGCGAGATCCTCGATCGTCTCAAGGAGGCGACCCGGGCCGGTGCGGTCGTCGTCAACTCCCCGGATGCGATCCGCAACACCTATCGCCACCGCATGGTCGAGCTGTTCGCGAGGGCCGGCATACCGTCGCCGGCGAGCCACGTCCTCGCCACGAATGCCGCTGCCTCTCCGCCCCTCGCCTGCGCCTGGATCAAGCGCTATGATTTCCACGCGACGCAATCGGACGACGTGATGTATGCGGCGTCCGAGGAGGGTTGGCGCGTGGCACTGGACCGTTTCGCCGGGCGCGGCATTCCCTTCGTCGTCGCTCAGCAGCATGTGCCCGGCGATCTCGTCAAATTCTACGGCGTGGCACGCGGTGCGGAGAGCACTGCGGGTGCCGTGTGGTTCGAATGGTTCTATCACCGGGACAAGGGCATGATCGGTCACGCTTTCGAGGCAGCCAGGCTGCATGACGTGGCGTTTCGCGCCGCCGCGGCATTGGGGTTGGAGATTTTCGGCGGCGACGCCATCATCCAGCCCGACGGCGCGCCGATGATCATCGACCTCAATGCCTGGCCGAGCTATGCGCGCTATCGCCACGAGGCCGCGCGCGCCATCGCAACCCATCTCTCCGAGCGTTTCCAGCGGCGCCTGCGCGCCGTCAGCTGACAGGGAATCGAGCCATGGACGACGTCCGCCCAACGAACGAGGCACCCGGCCATGCCGTCGGGGAGCGCCGTGCCGTGCCCGGCCCGCGCTCCAAGGCCGTCTTCGAGCGTGAAGCCCGAACCATGGCGCCCGGCCTGCAATCGCTGGCGCTTTTCTCGCAAATCGCGGTCGACCGCGCCAAGGGCTCGACGATCACCGACGTCGACGGCAACGACTACCTCGATTTCGTCGCCGGGGTCGCCGTCGGCAGCCTCGGGCACTGCCATCCCCATTACCTCGAGCGCCTCAAGGAGCAGCTCGAGCGCGCCACCTTCGGCAGCTTCACGACCGAGACGCGCGCGCGCTTCCTCGAGCTCGCGGGCTCCGTCCTGCCCGAAGGGATTACGCACCTCCAGCTCTTCTCGGGCGGGGCCGAGGCGGTCGAGGCCGCCTTCCGCCTTGCCAAGTCGGTCACCAAGAAATTCGAATTCGTCGGCTTCTGGGGCGGCTTCCACGGCAAGACCGCGGGCGTCATCGGCCTGCTCGGCGGCGGCTATCGCAATCACCAGGGACCGTTTCCGCCCGGTATGCATCTCTCGCCCTACGCCAATTGCTACCGCTGCCCGTGGCATCTGGAATATCCGTCCTGCGGGCTTGCCTGTGCCGAGCATCTGCGCAACGTGATCAAGAACGATACTCAAAGCGAGGTCGCGGCCATCATCATGGAGCCGATGCAGGGTACCGCCGGCAACGTCATCCCGCCCGACGAGTTCGTTCTCGCCGCGCGCGCAATCGCCCAAGAGATCGGCGCACTCTTCATCGCCGACGAGATCCTGACCGGATTCGGCCGCACGGGAACGATGTGGGCCTCGGAGCAATCCGGGCTGAAGCCCGACGTCATGACGATCGGCAAAGGCATGGGCGGGGGCTTTCCGCTGAGCGGGGTTGCCTCCTCGCTCGAGCTCATGTCGGCCAAGCCCTTCGGCGAGCCGAGCGGCAGCTCGTCGAGCTATGGCGGCAATCCGCTCGCCGCGGCCGCGGGGCTCGCAGCGATCGAGGCCATCCTCGCGGAGAAACTCGTCGAGAATTCGGCCCGCGTCGGTGCCAAGATGCTCGCGGCCCTCAAGGAGTTGCAGGACAAGTACCGCTTCATCGGCGACGTGCGCGGGCGCGGCCTGATGATCGGCGTCGAGCTGGTCGCGGATCGCACGACCAAGGAGCCCTTGGACAAGACCATCACCCGCGCCCTTTTCCACGAGGCGCTCGAGCGCGGCCTCGTCACCATGTCCTATTCGCACGTCATCCGCATCAACCCGCCCCTCGTCATCACCGAGGACGAAGCCTTGCGCGGCGTCGATATCCTCGACCAGTCGTTCGCCGCCATTCAGCACCGCTTCGGGCTCGATTGATGCGCCGGCGCCCCCTGCGCGGCGCCTTCATCGGCTTCGGCGGCGTCGCCGCCAAGGGGCATCTGCCCGGCTGGCGCGCGCGCAGCGACACAACGATCGTCGCCGCGGCCGACGCAGCGCCTCAGCGCCGGCAGGCGTTTCTCGCGGCCTCCCCCGGTGCCCGCGTCTACGAGTCCGTCGACGAGCTCTTGGCCGGCGAGACCCTCGACTTCGTGGATATCTGCACCCCGCCCGGCAGTCACGCGGGGCTGATCGCGCAGGCACTCGACGCCCGCCTCCATGTGCTCTGCGAAAAGCCCCTGACAACGCGGCTCGAGGACGCCCGCAGCGTGGCCGACGCCGCCGCGCGTGCCGAGCGCGTCGTGCACACGGTCCACAACTGGCTCGCGGCGCCGGTCTGTCTCCGCGTCTCGGCCCTCGTCTCCGAAGGGGCGATAGGGGCGGTGCGCACGCTCCGTTGGCGCACCCTACGGAGCGCACCCGCGGCCGCGAGCGATGCAGCCGGCAATTGGCGCGTCGATCCGGCGCAGGCGGGCGGCGGCATCCTCCTCGATCACGGCTGGCACGCGCTCTATTGCATCATGCGCTGGGCCAGCGGCACACCGCGCGCCCTCTCTGCCTCGCTCGAAACCCGCCGCTTTCGCGAATGGCCGCTCGAGGACACGGCGACGCTCGCCATCGATCTCGCAACCGCCACCGGCCACGTGCATCTCACCTGGGCGGCTGACGAGCGCGCCAACCACATCGAGCTCGAGGGCGAGCGCGGCAGCATCGCTGTCGTCGGCGAGAGCGTCCTCTTCGAGGGGCCGTCGGGGAGGAGCTCTTGGTCTTGTCCGCCGTCCTTGTCCGACGGCTCGCACCATCCGGACTGGTTCGCGGGTGTCGCGGAGGATTTCCACGCCGCGATGGCGGGAGATGGCGCGGGCAATCTGGCCGAGGCGCTTTTGTGCGCGCGGCTGATCGATCTTGCCCAGCGCTCGAGTGCGGCCGGCGGTGCCAAGCTCCCGCTCGAGGCCTAAGCGCTGGAGGGCGTGGATATCCTCGCCGATCGCTCGCGCAGGTCGAGGAAGAGCACCGAGAAGAAGAAGATCGGCGCGCCCAGTCCCGTCAACAGCAAGAACCAGTTTGCTCTGCCGAAAAGCGCAAAGACCAAGATGAGATAGAAGAAATCTCGTCGGCAGAGCGTGTCGAGGAGCCGGGCCAAGGGGCGCGCCGGCGCGCGCGCGACCGAGGTGAAGAGCGGGCCGGCAGCCGCTTTCGGGCGTAACAGCCGCCAATAGACGAAGCTCGCCGACCCGAGCGTGCCGAGGACCGCCGAGACCCCGAGCAGGACCGGCAGCAGCCCCCCGTCGCTTAGGCTCCAGCCCCCCGCCATGCAGGCGAAGACCGCACTGTGCACGACGTTGTCGCCCCAGAAATCGAGCAATCCGCCCCATCGCGTTTCCTGGAACCTCAAGCGGGCGAGCTCCCCGTCGCAGCCGTCGAGAATCGAATGGGCGAGGAGGAGGAGTGCCCCCACGGTCTGCCACCGCCCGAGTGGCGAGAGGAAGAAGGGAGCTCCGGCAAGGCCGATGACGACGGAGATCAGGGTGATCTCGTTGGGGGTCACGGCCGACGCCGCCAGAAGCCGCGAAATGGCGAGCGAAACGGGCCGCTCGACGTGCCGCGCCATGAAGCCGTCGGTATCCTTGACGAGCGAGCGCAAGAGACGGCGCTCCGCAGCACGGATATCGGCCGGTGCCGTGACCACCATCGGGTCAACGCCCGCGGATAATGCCGCGGGGGCGCCAAAACGCCGGGTCAGCCGCTCGTGCGCGGCCGGGAAATCGCGAGCGCCGCCGTCCGCGGCGAGGGTCGCGAGGGCTTCCGATACGGCCGCCGCGGGGAGCATGATCACTCGCCCCGGTGCCGCTGCCCAGGCGGCGCCTTCGATCTGCACCTCGGCCAGGCGTTCGAGCCAATCCGTTTCGCCGAGGATCGTCGCGGGCGCAATGACGAGCGCTACCATGTTCTCCGAGCGTAGTGCCGCTTGAAGCGTGGTCCAATCGGCAGGGCTCGTGATATCCGGCAAAGCGTCGTCGTCGTGCGCCAGGCGGAATACGCGGGCGTAGCCGGCGCGGCGGGCGGCGAGCGTGGCGCGCTGCGCCAAACCGAGTCCGAGGATCTTGAGATCGCCACGGTCCGCCGGTGCTGCGCCGGCTGCGCGGGGCGGCACGGCGGCGCTCCGCAAAAGGACCAGATTCGGCGCGGCACTGCGAAGAGGGCTCGACACCGCGTCGGTATATATGTAATTGCCGTGGGCAACAAGGATCGATCAGACACAGTGCCCGCGCGCGCTCGATGCGGCCGCGGGCAAGGAGCCCTCTCATTCGCCCCGCGATGATCGCCGCAGCACTTCTCGGTCTGGCGCTTGTCGTCTACCTGATCATCGACAGCGGTGCCGAGGACGTGGCGCATGCCATGCTGTCGGTCGGCTGGGGCTTAGCTGTGATCGCCGCGTTCCACCTCGTCCCCATGTGTTTGAGTGCGCTCTCCTGGCGCGATCTCTTGCCGCGATCGAGCCGGTTGGATGTGCTGAGCGTGACATGGATCCGCTGGATTCGCGAATCGATCAACTCGCTGCTGCCGGTCGCCGGTGTGGGCGGCGACGTGGCCTGCGCGCGCCTCGCCCATCTCTGCGGCGTGCCGGCCAAGCAAGCGGCGGCCAGCATGGTCGTCGACATCACGGTGGGGGCCGCGACACAGCTGCTCTTTGTCGTGATCGGCGTTGGCCTGCTGCTGATGCGCTCGACCGAGCCCGCCGTGCTCGCGCTCGCCTCGGCGGTGCTGGCCGGCATCGCCGTCTTCATCGCGGCGATCGCGGCATTCCTCGTCTTGCAGCATCGCGGCATGCTCGCACTGTCGGCCAGGCTCGCGGGCGGGGTGTTGCGGAGCGAGCGGCTCTCGGGTGCTGCGGGCAGCGCTTCGGCGGTCGACGATGCCGTCGTCGCCATCTACCGCGACAGGATCGCCTTCTGGCGAGCCGGTCTTGTCCGTCTCATCGGCTGGGCCGCGGGAACGGGCGAGACCTGGCTGGTGACGCAGTTCCTCGGCCAGCCGCTCAGCCTGCTCGATGCCTTCATCCTCGAAAGCCTCGGTGCCGGCGTGCGCGGGGCGGCGTTCATGGTGCCCGGACAGTTGGGCATCCTCGAAGGCAGCTATGTCGTTTTCGGAGCCCTCTTCGGGCTGCCGGCGGAAGCCGCGCTCACGATTTCTCTTGCCAGGCGGGTGCGCGAGCTGGCTTTGGGCGTGCCGGGCCTGCTTGTCTGGCACTGGATCGAAACCCGCCGCCTGCTGCGCCGCTCGCTGGACGAGGCGAGCTGAAGCGGCCTCCGGCACTCACGGGCGCCTCGAGGCGGCAGGGAGCTCCCGCGGGTCGCGCGGGGCAGCCGTACCTTGGCTCCGCGGCGGCGGCCCGAGGAGGGCCGGCTCGAAGAGGAGTGCCGTCACCAGCGTCCAAGCGAGGGAGATCACCAGGAGTTTGCCCATGCTGGCGGTACCCGGGTGGGGCGAGAGCCACAGGCTGCCGAAGGCGGTCGCCGTCGTGAGCGCGCTGAACAGCACCGCGCGCGTGAGGCTCGACTGCAGGAGATTGGTCGCCCCGGAGCGCCACGCGACGACGAAGTAAATGTTGAACGCCACGCCGATGCCGAAGAGGAGCGGGAGGGCAATGATGTCGGCGAAATTGAGCGGCGGGCCGATCAGCACGGAGCTCGCCATCGTGAGCAGCCCCATCAGCAGGATCGGGATCACGGTCATGGCCACGTCGCGGATGCGACGCAGGACGGCCGCAAGGAGGATCGTGATCGCCACGAGCGACCAGAACCCGGCCTGAACGAAGGCGCTCACGACCGTCCGGCCCGCCTCCAGGATCGTAATCGGAGCTCCCGTCGCAGCGGGAGCCAGCGTCCGCACCGCCGCGGTGAAGCGTTCGAGCGTGCGGTTGTCGTTCGAATCGCCCTTGGGATAGACTTCGATCCGCGCGCGGCCGTCCGCGGCTATCCAATCGCGCACGAGCTCCGGCGGCAGGCTCCGAAGAGTCACCGCTTCGGCTTGCAGCGCGGCGCGCAGCTGATCGAGCATGACCAAGAGCGGCCTGATGAGCGTCTCGGACGCGCGCGCCCGCAGTGCCGGCGTCCCGGTCGCAAGCGTGTCCAGCACCGCGGCGAGCCGCCGCGCGGCGGCCGCCGCGGCCGTCGTCGCGGCTCCCACGGTCCGTCGCAGCTCGCCGGCCGTCCGCGCGAGGCTTTGCGCCGTTTCGCCGTCGCTCGGCGCCGGCTTCACGGCGAGCGGATTGAGCGTGAGATCGAGCAGATTGGAGGCGTCCTTGACGAGTGCCAGCTTTGCCGCTTGGTCGCTCGGAATGAAGCTGCTCAAGCTGAGCGCATGGTCGACCTCGGGGAGTGCGGCCAGGCGCTTGGCGAGGGCGTCCGCGGCAGCGAGCGAGGGAGCGAGCACGTCGATGGTGTTGGGCGTCTCGTCGGGCTCGGACAGCAGGTCCATCAAGGTCGACGTGGACTCGACGCGGAGGCTCCGCAGGTGGAGCGGATTGAAGTCGAAACGCACGAGCGGCAGGAGGATCAAGCACAGGATGGCGGCCACGCCGCCGCTGGCGAGAACGCGCCTTCGCCGGCTCATGAGATAGCGGTCGAGCGGTGCCAGAGCGGCAAAGCCGATCTCGGCCGTCTCCGCCCCGGGACGCGCGAGCGTCAAGAGAGCGGGGAGCAGCGTTATGCTGAGGAGGAAGGCGATCACCATGCCCGCCCCCGCGATCACGCCGAGCTCCGAGGCCCCCACGTAGGATGTCGGCAGAAAGGCGCAGAAGCCGACCGCAATGGCGCCGGCTGCAAGTGCCAACGAGCCGCCCACCGTCGATCCTGCAGCAGTCAAGGCGTCCCTCAAGTCCCGATGGACGAGGCGCTCGGCACGGTAGCGCACGCTGAACTGGATGCCGAAGTCGATGCCCAGCCCGACGAACAGGGGAACGAAGGCGACCGAGATCACGTTGAATCGTCCGACGGCGAGAAGTCCGAGGCCCGCCGTCGCGAGCAGGCCGACGACGGTCGTGATCACGATGCAGGCGATGATGCGAAGCGAGCGGACGGCAAGCCACAGCATGACCAATACGGCGCCGAGCGTGCCGAAGGTCATGAGCCAAAGGTGCTGCGTCAAGGTGGAGAACTCCTCGTCCTCCATCTGAACCTCCCCGGTCAAGCGGACCCTGACGCCATTCTGGGGACTGAGGTCGAGGGCGCGCGCGGCCGCGCGGACGGCATGGCTTGCGCGTGCGGCGGGTGCGAGCGCTCCATAGTCCAACTTGGGCTGCACCAGGATGAAGCGTCTTGTCTCGCGCGTGCCGGCGGGACCGCCCGAGATGAGCGTTTGCCAGGAGAAAAAGGCCGGCTCTCCTTGCGCCACGCGTCCGAGGGCATCGGCGAGCTCGGCCAAGGGCCGCGCGAGTTTATCGAGCGTGGTCTCGCCTTGCCGCACGCCCTCGAGTGCTAAGTCGAGGGTGCCCATGACGCCACGCAGGCTTGGATCCGCGGCCAGCGGACCGAGGAAGCCCTGGCTGGCGATGAGCTGGTCCATCGCGGTCGCCACGTCGGCCAAGGGCAGCAGAAGGAGGCCGTTACGGGCGAAGAATTGGCTGCCGTCGGGCCGCTCGACCGATTTGAACGAATCGGATCTCGCCGCGAGCCGTGCGGCGAGCCGAGCCGTTCCCCATTCGGCGAGCTCCGGCGTAGTACCGTCCACGACCACCACGATCGCCGCGCTTTGCCGGGGAAACGCCTCGTCGAAGGCAGCCTTATCCCGTCGCCACGGAAGGTCCGGTGAGATCAGGTTGATGCTGTCGGTCGTTATCGCGAAGTGCCGCACGGTATAAACGGCGGAGAGCGCGCCGAGTGCCATCCCCGCCAGGGCGACGACCCAGGCCCAACGGCAGCACGCATTGACGATACGGGCGATGAGGCGCGGCTTCACGATCGATGCGTTGCCGCATGGCGCTTGGGAAACATCCGTCGACGCCTCGGCTCTCGGAGGTTCTTGCCCACCATATCCAGCTCCTCAGCACGATCGCCGACGGTCGCCCATAGCAGTTTGCTCCGTGAGCCATCGAGAGGTTTCATGCCCGCCCTCGCGTGCGGCGCCTCGAGATATGCGACGTATCTTGGCGGCAAGCCTCACGCACGTCCGCGAGATGGCCGCCGAACGTCAAAACAAGCCACCGGTTGGGAGCCGCGATGCAGCCCGACCCAACTCAAGCCCTATTCCCCATATGACGCGCTGATTTACGCACAGATTCAGGCGACCGAGAAGAACCGCCCGATTTCGGGCGGTTCCATGCCTGGCCGAATGAGACCAACCTTGGCGAGCACATCGCTACTCCTTGTTTGCCGGCACCGGTCGATCGAGCTTGCCGATGAGTGCCTGCACACAATCGGCCCACGTGCGGGGGCGGTATTCGGCCTGCAGCCGCGCCTCCCGCGCCGCCAGATAGCCGGGATCGAAGAGCAATCTCTCAATCTTCGCCAGCGCATCGTCATCATTCGATGGATCGAAATAGTCGATAAAGTCACCGCCAACTTCCGGGATCGATGTGCGGTTCGAAGCAACGCAGAACTTGCCCTCCGCGAGGCTTTCCGCAATCGGCAATCCCCAACCCTCGCAAAGACTCGGAAATATCGTGAACAAGCAGGAACGATAAGCTTGGCGTAGCTCCGCGTCCGACAGGCCGGACATGAGTTTAATCTTGCCGCCCAGATAGTCGCACGCTGCGAGGTCCGCGAGCAGGTCGTCGACCAGCCAACCGATCTGCCCGGCGAAGATCAAGACCGGCACGGCATCCGGGCCGTGCCGCTCCAGCAGGCGTCGCCATACTCTGACGAGCAGCCCGTGGTTCTTGCGAATTTCAATTGTAGAAACGAACAGCACGTACCGCTGAGGAAGGCGTATCGTACTTCGGTCTCCGGCAATCGGGCGATCGCTTAAGCCTGCGCCCGGCTCCAAGAGCTCGACACGAGGCAGTGCCCATCCCGCGTCCGCAGCCAAACCAAGCAGCGTATCGCGCGAATACTTCGACACGGTGAGCATCACATCTGCAACGGGTATCGCTTCTTGGAGCCATTTTCGGAATTGGTGAACGTGCCGTTGCTCGACAAAGGATTCATGTTCTATCGGAATGAGATCGTAAATCAGCGTGGAGAACTTGATCCCGTAGCGCCGCTTCGCTTGGGCAATATGCTTCACATAGTGAGGCAATGCCCAAGAGGCGCCGAGCGAGACGAGGATATCCCCACGGCGCACGGAGCGCTCGAAACGGCGCCGCTGGAGTCTCATTTCGATGAGATCGCGAATCGCAGTCTTAAATATCCAAAAGAAAAATCGCGGATGGCGGATGATCACAGGCGGCATGTTGGAGAATTCGCTGAAAACCCGCGCCGGCTCCCAAACCGTCTTCCACGGGGCGCCGGCGCCTGGCGGGTTCAAGTATGCCGAGATGACTGCATCGAACCCGATCGGCTTGAATTGCTTGGTGTACACGCTGAGCCGGCAAAACCTCACGCGTCCCGTAGGACCGTAGAGCCTCTCAGCTTCGACAAAGATCTCGAACGGTACGCGCTGCAGGCCGGTCGGGCTGCGAAAATGATCAAAATATCGGAGAAAATCCTCAACTTCGAACCACACCACCGGCTGGCGGTTCTTCCGGACGCGACCGTCTCCTTCAGCTGATCCGTCAGCAGCGTTCATGTGGCCGTTCCTGGATTGCGCCCGCTCAATGTCGGCCGGCAATCGAGGTCGCGGCCAGGAGGATGTTCAACCGACATTCCCCAGATGACTGGGGATCGGCGCGAACGATAACATTCTGCTGGGATAGGCGGAAGCCGAAAGGCGGCGTCCGGGACGCTTCCGGCGTTGGGCGCGGCCCGCACCATTCTGAAGAGGCCGACTCGGCCATTTCGCTCGTCTCATTCGGACACAGTCCTCCGGCCGTGATGATACGCCCGACCATCCCGGTTCCTGCGCTGGGGCCGGTCTTGGTCGCAGTCCATCGATCAGCCGCAGCATTTCCCCAAACAATTCCCTCGGCACCGCGATCTCGGCCATCTGGAAGATGACGTAGCGGCCGTGGCTCACCACATTGGCGCCGATCTTCACGAGCTTCTCCCCGAGGCTGGTCAGCGACCAGTGCGCGATTGCCTCGGGTGATGCCAGCGTCCGCATGAAGTTGGCGGGATTGTAGGGCAGCGCATCGCAGGCTCGCGGCACAGCCGCTCGGCGTCGTTCACGTCCTCGTAGTCCGCGAGACGCCCGAACACGGACTGTCGCAGTAAGCCGACCAATGCATGCCGACCATCCTTGCCGGTGCGCGCATCGACGAGCACGTTGCCCGCCATCGCAGTCAAGCCGAGGCGTTGTCCAACTCGCGATATGCCAGCAACCCGGCGTCCGACGTGACGGCGGGGCCGCGAAACTCCAGCCTCACACCGCAGTCGAAATAGAGCCTCAGACCGCCACTTTCCGACTCAGCCACCCGGTGCGCCCCGACCGCCTCGCTTGATCCAGATTAACTTATTGGATCTTATACAAGAATCGATCACGAGGCGCGGCACTTCCGAGCGTCGTCCGGGGCCTGCGGGGTGAGATGTCAGATGCCGGCTTAAGGGACGCGGTCCTGGGTGTTTTCCGTCCTCTGGCATCTGTCATCTGCCATCCGGACCTCAGCTCTTCTGCCTGAGCTCGACGATCTTGTCGCGCATGAGCTCGGTCAGACTCGTGACGTTGCCGTTGTTGCGTTGGAGCACCGAGGAGAACTCGGAGCGCTGCGTCACCAGGAGGCTGACCCCCTCGACCACGACGTCGATGATCTTGTAGCCGACCTGCTCCTTGCGCACGCGCCACTGAACCTCGGTCGGCTCCTCGCCTGTCTTTCCGATTCCGCTTGTCACCCAGGCGCCGGCCTCGCCGTCGGGGCCCGTCTTGCTGACGTGGAAGCTCTCGCCGGCGTACGAGTTGAAACGCACCGCGTAAGTCTGCACCACATATTCCTTGAAGACATCGAGGTACGCGTCCCGCTCGCTGTCTGAGACCCTGCGCCCATAGACGCCGAGAACGAAGAGCCCGATCGCGCGCACGTCGAAGCCATCGAGAAATATCGCGGCAAGCGCCTTTACGCGGTCGTCCTTGCTGAGCGACTTGTCCTTGAGGATGCGGATCACCCGCTCGGCGAGCTGGCTGACGAACTCGGATGCGGCGGCGGGAATATCCTCGGCGCGGCCCGCCCGCGGCGCCACAAGGAGGCCGAGCGCGGCGGAGGCGGCCGAGGCTAGGAATATGCGACGGTCAATCATGGCGGCAACACTTCATCGCTCGACATTGGGGCGGCCCGCGCGGTCGCGGGCCTCGTCGGCAAGAGCCGACTGCTCGATCGGCCCGGCAGGCACGGTCTCACTCCCGGCCATGCCCGCGCCCGCTCCTGCCGGCAACTCTGCGCCGGCCTGGCTTTGCCTGGCAACACTGGCGATGTTGGCGCCAGGGGCCGGCGGCTCCACGGGGCGGGCGGCCTCGGGGCCGGTACTCGGCATGTCACCCGGCCCGGAAATCGATGGTGCCGGGAAGTTGGCGCCGCCCTTGCCCGAGCGGATCTGGTCCTCGCGGCGCTGGCGGTAGAGGCTGCGCAGCGTGGCATAATAATCGACGGAGGTGCGACGGATCTCGTCGAGCGGCTCGATCAGGGGCTCGCGCTTGTCGATCCCCTCGAAGGCGAAGCGGCCGATGTCCTCCCACAGGGTGGCGAAATAGCCGATCGGATCCATCAAGGAGTCGACCCCGAGCCCGATCGCATCGCGCGGGTTCGACGGGCCGAAGAGCGGCAGCATCAGATAGAACTGTTCGCCCATGCCCCATTTGGCAAGCGTAACGCCGAAATCGGTATCATGATTGGGCACGCCGGCCAGGGATGCCACGTCGAAAAAGCCGCCCACCCCTGCCGTGAGGTTGATGAGGAAACGGAGCACCGTGTCGGCCGCGCTATTCGGGTCGGCCTGCAGGAGATAATTGCCGAAGAGGACCGGGGCGTGCACGGTCACGACCATATTGTGCAGGCCCTTGCGCAGGTCCTCGGGGACCACCCGATAGGCTTCCGCCACCGGCTTCACGATGTGGTCGTCAAGTGCCAGGTTGAAATCGAAAATGGCCCGGTTGGCCGGCTCGAGGGGATCGTTCGCTTCCTCGAAGGCGGCGCGCGCGTCGGGTTCGGTGGGCGGCGTGGCGCAGCCCGGGAGCCACAGGAGTAGAGCGAGCACAAGTCCCACATTGAGGCCGATTTCGGCGGACATCGTGGCCTTCCGGGCAGTCGAGCTTGCGCGCATCTATCGATCCCGCTCCGTCGTTGTCACGCTTCTCCAATCTGCGGGGCGCGTGACGTGCCCTGCCGAGTAACGCCTGACAGATATGTCAAGGTCCTGTTTGCTTTCCCCCAAGCGGATTTCGCCGCGCCCGGCGAGCGCCTTACTTGAAAGTACCCCTTCTTCGTCCATCCCTCTGCCTCGCGGACGGGCGCGACGCCAGCGTTGAGCCCCAGCGTTGAGCTTAAGTGACCTAACATAGGAGGAGGCAAAAAACCAGTGGCCTGGCCTTGGCTTATCGATGCGCTTGTCCCACCTGTTGCAGATTTGTCGCGCATCGGCGACTCGGAGGCAGTTTGCCGATATTCTTTGACTTGCATTCATAAGGATATGTTTATATAGTTATATTTGTCTCAAGGAAGCGGGGGAAGGCAAATGGCCATGGAGGAGCTGCCGCGCGCTGGCGTCGCTGCCATCGGCGAGGCGGACATGGAGAAGCTGCTGGCGGGCTTGCGGGCGGTGGCAGAACCGACGCGGCTGCGGCTTCTCGTGCTCTCTGCCCACGGCGAGCTCACCGTGAGCGAGCTTACCCAGATTCTCGGCCAGAGCCAACCGCGCGTCTCTCGCCATCTCAAGCTTTTGTGCGAGGCCGGGCTGCTCGAGCGCTTTCGCGAAGGCACCAACGCCTTCTATACCCTTGCCCGGCAGAGCGAGGTGGCGCGGCTGGGCGAGCTCCTCGTCGATCTCATGCCCGATCGCGATCGCACCCTTGCCCTCGACCTCGAGCGGCTTGAGGCGATCAAGGAGACGCGCAATGCCGCGGCGGCGAGGTACTTCAGCGAGAACGCCGAGCGCTGGGACCGCATCCGCTCGCTCTATATCGACGAGGCCCAGGTCGAGGCCAAGCTGCTCGAGCTCGTACCGCCGCACGGCTTGCGCGACTTCGTCGACGTGGGCACCGGCACCGGGCGCATTCTCGAGCTCGTGGCCCCCCGCGCGGAGCGCGCGGTCGGCATCGACCTCTCGCGCGAGATGCTGGCGCTGGCGCGCGCGCGCATGGAGCAGGCCGGCTTGCGCAACGCGAGCGTGCGCCACGGCGACATGTACCAGCTGCCCTGGCCGGCGGGCTCCTTCGATGCGGCCGCCCTCCACCAGGTGCTGCACTTCGCCGACGATCCTGCCGCCGCGATCGCGGAGGTGGCGCGCGTCCTGCGGCCCGGCGGGACCCTCGTCATCGTCGACTTTGCGCCCCACGAGCTCGAATATCTGCGCACCGAGCATGCCCATCTCCGCTTGGGCCTGCGCGAGGCCGACATGCAGCAATGGTTCCGCTCAGCCGGCCTCATGCCGCAAAGCACCTCCGAGCTGCCGGGCGATCCGCTCACCGTGATGATCTGGTGCGCGCGGCGCGTAGAGGCGGAAAAGAGACGCGCGGCACCTCAGCGCAAGGCGCGCTGATGGCGTCCGCAACCTTGCGCCGCAGTGAACGCCTGCCCTTCTCCGGGCCGCTGCCCGAGGGCGCCCTACGGGTCTCCTTCGAGTTCTTCCCGCCCAAGAGCGAGGAGATGGAGCGCCAGCTCTGGCACGCCGTCGAGCGGCTCGAGCCGCTGCAGCCCCGTTTCGTCTCGGTCACCTATGGCGCCGGCGGCTCCACGCGCGAGCGCACCCACGCGACGGTCCGGCGCATCCGCAACGAAACCTCGCTCGAGCCCGCAGCCCACCTCACCTGCGTCGGCTCGACGCAAGCCGAGGTGGACGCCGTCGCGCGCGACTACTGGGCGGCCGGCATTCGCCACGTCGTGGCGCTGCGCGGCGATCCGCCGGCGGGCGAGGCCGGCTATCGCCCCCATCCGGGGGGATATCCGTTTGCGGTCGATCTCGTGCGCGGCCTGAAACGCATCGCCGACTTCGATATCTCTGTCGCGGCCTATCCCGAGGTGCACCCCGAGGCCGCCAGCCCTGAAGCCGATCTCGACAATTTGAAACGCAAGATCGATGCCGGCGCCTCGCGCGCCATCACCCAGTTCTTCTTCGAGGCCGACGTCTTTCTGCGCTTCGTCGAGCGCTGCCGCAAGGCCGGCGTTTCCCTGCCGATCGTGCCCGGCATCCTGCCGGTCACCAACTTTGCCCGTGTGGTGCAGTTCGCCAAGACGTGCGGTGCGGGCATCCCGGCCTGGCTTGCGGCACTTTTCGAGACCCTCGACGACGACCCCGGCACGCGCCAGCTCGTCGCCGCCACGGTCGCCGCCGAGCAGTGCCGCGAGCTCTATGCCAACGGCGTCAACGAGTTCCACTTCTATACGCTCAACCGCGCCGACCTCGCCTACGCGATCTGCCACATCCTCGGCCTGCGGCCGGCCTTGCTGCCGGCCGCGCGAAGCCTGCGCGCCAAGGCCTGAGAGATTTCGCCATGAGCCGCTTCCTCGATGCCGTTTCCGAGCGCGTCATTCTCCTCGACGGGGCCATGGGGACCCAGGTCCAGGCGCGCCAACTCGACGTCGAGAAGGACTACCTCGGCTGCGAGAATTGCACCGAGATCTTGAACCGCTCGCGGCCCGACCTCGTGCGCGATATCCACATGGGATACCTCGAGGCCGGAGCGGACGCGATCGAGACGAACAGCTTCGGCGGCTCGCCGGTGACGCTCGCCGAGTTCGGCCTCGAGGGGGAGGCGCTCGCGCTCAACAGGCGCGCCGCCGAGCTCGCGCGCGAGGCGGTGGACGAGTTCAAGGCCGACGGGCGCGAGCGCTTCGTGCTCGGCTCGGTCGGGCCCGGAACCAAGCTGCCGACGCTCGGCCAGATCGCCTACCAGCGCCTCGAGGATGCGCTCGCCACCCAATGCGCGGGCCTGATCGCGGGCGGCGTCGACGCCCTCCTGATCGAGACCTGCCAGGACCTCCTCCAGCTCAAGGCGGCGGTCAACGGCGCCAAGCGCGCGCGCGCCGAGGCCGGCGCCGATGTCCCGATCATGACCAACGTCACCATTGAGACCACGGGAACGCTTCTCGTCGGCGCCGACATCGCCGCGGCTGCGACCGTGATCCATGCCCTCGACGTGCCGGTCATGGGCTTGAACTGCGCGACCGGCCCGCAGGAGATGGCCGAGCACGTGCGCTGGCTCGGACAGAGCTGGCCGGGCTTGCTCGCGGTGCTGCCCAACGCCGGTCTCCCCGAGCTCATCGACGGCCACACCCATTATCCCCTCTCGCCCGAGGAGATGGCCCAGTGGCTCGAGCGCTTCATCGAGGAGGACGGCATCAACATCATCGGCGGCTGCTGCGGCAGCCACGAGCCGCATATCCGAGCACTCGACGCCATGCTCAGGCGGCGGGCGGGGAGCGCCTTGCGGCCCGTGCCGAGGCGCCGCGAGGCGCTTTGGGTGCCGAGCCTCGCCTCGCTTTACGGCCAGGTCCCGCTCAGCCAGGAGCGCGCCTACCTTTCGATCGGCGAGCGCTGCAACGCGAACGGCAGCCGGCAGTTCCGCCGCCTCCAGGAGGCGGGCGACTGGGAGGGCTGCGTCCAGATGGGGCGCGAGCAGGTGGCCGAGGGCTCGCACACGCTCGATATCTGCACCGCTTTCGTCGGCCGCGACGAGATCGCCGAGACGACCGAGGTGGTGAGCCGCATGCGCAACGCGGTCACCGCACCCCTCGTTTTCGATTCGACCGAGCTCCCCGTGCTCGAGACGGCCTTCAAGCTCTATGGCGGCAAGGGCGTGCTCAACTCGATCAACTTCGAGAACGGCGAGCCGGCGGCTGCGGCGCGCATGGAGCTCGCACGCCGCTTCGGTGCCGCGGTCATCGCACTCACCATCGATGAGGAGGGCATGGCGAAGACGGTCGAGCGCAAGCTCGAGGTGGCCAAGCGCCTCCACGACTTCGCCTGCAACCGTTACGGCCTGCCGGCATCCGACCTGATGATCGACCCCTTGACCTTCACGATCTGCACGGGGAACGACGACGACCGCAAGCTCGGGCTCGCGACGTTGGAGGCGATCGAGCGCATCAGGGAGGCGCTGCCCGAGGTGCAGATCCTGCTCGGCCTCTCGAACATCTCCTTCGGCCTCAATCCGGCGGCGCGCCAGGTCCTCAATTCCGTGTTCCTCGACCATGCGCAGCAACGCGGGCTCAGCGCCGCCATCGTGCACGTGAGCAAGATCCTCCCCTTGCATAAGATCGGCGAGGCCGAGCGCGGAAGCGCTGAGGACCTCATCTTCGATCGCCGCCGCGAGGGCTACGATCCGCTCCACGCCTTCATGGCGCTCTTCGCCGACCGCCTCGAGGAGCAGAAGGCCAAGAAGTCGCGGCCCGAGGGTGTCGAGGAGCGTCTCGCCCAGCGCATCGTCGACGGCGACCGCCAGGGTCTCGACGACGACCTCGCCGAGGCGCTTCGGAGCCACCCTCCGCTCGACATCATCAACCGCTTCCTGCTCGACGGCATGAAGGTGGTGGGCGAGCTCTTCGGTGCGGGCAAGATGCAGCTCCCCTTCGTGCTGCGCTCGGCCGAATGCATGAAGGCGGCCGTCGCCTATCTCGAGCCCTACATGGAACGGGTCGCGGGGCAGGAGAAGGGGACGATCGTGGTCGCGACCGTGCGCGGCGACGTGCACGACATCGGCAAGAACCTGGTCGACATCATCCTCACCAACAACGGCTATCGGGTCGTCAACCTCGGCATCAAGCAGCCGCTCTCGAACATCCTCGAGGCGGCGAGGGAGCACAAGGCGAACGCCGTCGGCATGTCGGGACTGCTGGTCAAATCGACGGTCGTCATGCGCGAGAATCTCGAGGAGATGACGCGGCTCGGCGTCGACGTGCCGGTGCTGCTCGGAGGGGCGGCGCTCACGCGTCAATACGTCGAGGAGGACTGCGCGCGCGCCTATGGAACCGGCAGGCTCGCCTACGCGCGCGACGCCTTCGACGGCCTTCACCTCATGGAGAAGGTGGTGAACGGCAGCTTCGTCGACTTCACCGACGAGGTCGCGAGGAAGCGCGAGGCGCGGCCGTCAAGCAAGCCCGCGCGCGTGCGCGGGGTGCCCAAGGCGCCCGCCGCCGAGCCGCGCCCGGTCGATTTCGAGGAGATCCGCCTCCATCGCGCCGAGCTCAACCGCGGCTTGGAGGTGCCGACCCCGCCGTTTTGGGGGCCGCGCGTGATCGCGCGCGTGCCGGTCAAGGCGCTCGTCCCCTATCTCAACGAGCGCATGCTCTTCCAGTTCCACTGGGGCTTCCGCAAGGAGGGCCGGCGGCTTGCCGAGTACATGGAATGGGCGCGGCGCGAGCTCAGGCCCGAGCTCAAGCGCATGCTCGACGCGTCTGCCCAGCAGGACATCTTGAAGCCGCAGGCGGCCTACGGCTATTGGCCCGCTGCCGCGGAGGGCAACGACGTGATCCTCTTCGCCCCCGAGGACCACGGCAAGGAGCTCGTGCGCTTCCCCTTCCCGCGCCAGGCGCGCGAGGGCGGGCTCGCGATCGCCGATTTCTTCCGCGACGTGAGCGAGCCCGCGCGCGACGTGATCGCCCTTCAGGTCGTGACGGTCGGCCAGCGCGCCTCGGACGTGGCGCGCGAGTGGTTCGCCGAGAGCCGCTACCAGGACTATCTCTATCTCCACGGCCTCGGCGTCGAGATGGCGGAGGCGCTCGCCGAATACGTGCATAAGCGCATTCGCGGCGAGCTCGGCTTCGCGAACGAGGACGCGCGCGAGATGGACCAGCTCCTGCAGCAGGGCTACCGCGGCTCGCGCTACTCCTTCGGCTATCCCGCCTGCCCGCGCCTCGAGGACCAGGTGCAGCTCCTGGCCCTCCTCGGTGCCGCGCGCATCGGCATCAGCTTGAGCGAGGAATTCCAGCTCCACCCCGAGCAATCCACCTCCGCCATCGTCGTCCATCACCCGCAGGCGAAGTACTTTTCGGTGTGAGGAATTTTTCCTCTCCCGCCTACGGGATCGAGCCGCGGGATGAAGGAGAATTGTGGGCTCGCAGCACGTCCGCAACGGGCCAAAGTGAAAAGCGCCGCGCTGGCCTCTCGCGGTCCGTCAACCACCTGGAAGCAGAACTACTCCGAGCAAGCGAGTTCTTCGCAGAACGTCAAGAGCGTAAACGTGACGGTGCCCTCGCTGTCTTGAATGCTGAACATCACAGGCGTTGCCTTATCGTCCATCCAGACTTCATATCGCTCCCGGCCGTCCACCGTATCGATCTGGTACCGGCGCACCCGCGTTGCAGCGCCGTCAATCGTGATCGACGTCTCCTCGCCGCCGCTGGCAACGATCTTCGTGACGAGGCCCGTATCCGGCATCAGGACCATATCGCCTCTCAACCTACCTGCGGACCACGGACTGACTGACCGGATCGTCCCTGGTGCGGTGACCTTGCCGCTCGGGGAGGTAACGATGAAGTGCTCGCCGTCCGCCCGACCGTCCACTTCGATTGACTTGCCGTTCTCCGTAGTAATTCCGTGAAAATAAATCAGGCGATCGCCCACCTGTCGTTCAATACGGGAGACGTCTTGCCTATAAAGAGTGATGCCGAGAACCGAGACTTCGATATGGGCCTCCGTGGTTATCGTCGTGGCATCACGGCTTTTCTCGACAGTGTTGCTGTACGTCCCGATCGCACCATAGAAGCGGTCCTGGACGCGATATGTATATCGCTGCTGGAAGGCAGCCGCGGAGGGTCCCGCCGCGAGGAGGGCGCAAATCGCCACGGCACCGAGCAACTCCCTCGAGGTGAGCATCTTGGCCAGTACCGCCATGGCTCTCTGCCCTGCTACTTTTCTAACCATTCGTCAATTGCTCGCTGAGCTCCCACATCCGTCTCTGCATATTCCTGTCGCATGATGCTGGACTGGACGGAACGGGAATGCATTTTTCGAAATACCTTGCGGATAGGTGAGCAACTTCCGGCGAACAGGCGAGATAGACCGAAGTGGCCGCCCCCTTCTCAGGCGTAAGGATGAAACGCATTGCGATGCCCCAGAACGGCTTGAGCAGCCGGACCGGACCGGTCGCATCGGCGAGCGTGACGATGTTGGTCGCCACATAGCCGGGGTGCAATGCATTTACGGTGACATGGCTGTCCCGAAGGCGGCGGGCAAGCTCGTACACGGTTAACAGGTTCGCAAGCTTCGCGTTGGCATAGGCATGCATGCCGACGCCATGCGGGTAGCGGCGCCGCATTTGTACGTCGTTGAAATCAATTTTCCCTTTCTCGTGCGCGTCCGAATTGACATTCACAACACGTGAGCCACCAGTCGCCTTCAATCTATCGAGCAGCAAATTGGTCAAGAGGAACGGTGCCAGATGATTGACCGCGAGCGTCATTTCGATGCCGTCCGCGCTCTCTCGGCGCTTGGGGAATGTCGCGCCCGCATTATTTATCAGCACGTGCAGCTTCTCATATTTGCCGTTGAATTCGGCGGCCACCGCGCGGACCTGCTGCTGAACCGAAAGGTCTGCGACCATTAAATCGATTGCACCGCGTCCGGCCAGCGCTCGAATCTCACGGGCGGCATCCTCTCCTTTCTGCCTGCTTCTGCAAATGAGAACGATCGTTGCGCCCCTTTTTGCCAGCTCGAGCGCTGTGACCTTGCCGATTCCCGAACTTGCGCCGGTCACAACGCATATTTTCTCATTCATGCAACTCGGATTCCCCATGGATCGTCCCCTCCTGAGGCGGGGCGATGTGCCTGATCCTAGAGCGCCGCCGGATCCGTGATGCCGCGGGCGTCCCTTCCATATGACGCCGGGGCCTTCAGTGCCAGGGATATGCGGGTAGGATAGCATGGGCCGAGTTGACGAAGTGCCGCGCGGAAATAGTTGCCGCGCGGCTGCGCATCTTCGCTCTCGCTCATCGCGGCGAGCGACGTCCACGGCACGCTCGGATAGCGGTGGTGGGTGAGGTGGAGATGCTGATTCATCACCAGCGGCCGGAACGCCAGCGGCAACGAGTAATTCCGAGCACGCTCTGGTTCGTCGAGCGAGACGGCGTGATGCGCGACGTTGTCCGCAAGTGAGTGCCACACGCCGCGCACGTACATTGCGGCCAACAGCATCGGCCACCATGCGCCATAGATCCACGCGCTCGCACCGTACAACGCCAGCGTCATCGCGAACTCGCGCCGTGTCCGCCGCCGCTTGGGCACATTCAGCACCAGCGATACAAACGTACGCCGCACGTTGGTATCGCCTTCCTCGTCGATCGGGATTGCGTTTTCCATCAGGCGCACGCCGAGTGACACGGGCACGAACGCGATCAGCGACGAAGCCAGCAATCCCAGGTAAACGCCACCGAAGAGCCTTCCGCGATAGCGCAGCCAGGCAAGCGCATAGGCGCCGCGGCCGTCGTACACATCGGGCCGGTCGTAACCGTGCCGCGAAAACCGGTGATGAACCAAGTGGCAGACGCGCGTGGCGTCGAAAGGCAAGCCGTGCGTGACACTCAGAAGGCGCGCGCAAAATTCGTTGATGCGGCGTTTCGGAAGCAGGCGGGAATGGATGGCTTCGTGAATCAAGCCCCAGTGAAGCGGTTGGAGCAGCATGATCGGGAATAGGACCCAACCCGCTCGCATTCCGAAACCGCGTAGCATAAACGGCATGCCGAACAATTGAAAAAGCGTGCCGCCGAGCACGACGCAAATGAGAAAAAGGTTGAGCCGGTAATTCCCATTTGGTCGGCTTTCTGTGGCCGAGTTTGGCCGTTTTGCGGGGTTCTCGCGGGACTTCGGCTGGGTCTGAAGCGTGCGACCCGCCCCACGATGCCGGCGGGTGTCTACATAGGCGCTGGTAACCGCCTGAGCGGCGGCAACAGAGCACAGCTCTTCTGCCGTCGGCAGCCCGATCCGGGTCTCGGTGCCCATCATGCCGGCACAGGCGGCGACCGCAATTGGGCAATCAGCGTGAGGATGTCAGCGAACAGCTGTCGCGGCACCATGACCTCTGCCGTCTGGAGGGTGATTGTCCGGCCATGGTGGACCTTGGCGCCGATCTTTGCCAGCCTGTCGCGCAGCGTGATCATGGACGACTGTACCAGCTATGCCGGCCGCAGCGCCAGTGTGCGAACGAGGTTGGCGGACGTGGTGGAAGGCTTGTGCCAGAAAATCGGGATACAGGGCCGCCGACGCCGCGCCGTGGAGGGCGCGCTCGATGAGGGGGATCGAGACGAACTCGGCGCGGACGCCGGCGGTTTCAGTGATGAGCTCATCGTAGAAGGTTATGGGCTGGACTCCAGCTTGAGGTGCCTCTTGTCCTGCGCATGTCCTGCGCATAGCCAGGATCATCAGGGAATAACCTTGCAAAAGTCTGACGTCCGGCCGGCCTGCCCGGCGAATGCGACACGATCGTGGCGCAGGCTTGCCGGCGACCGTCGCCGCCTCATGCCATCAGAAGGAGGCGGCAGCCTTCGCGCCCCGCCCGCAATGACCTCTCCTTTGCTTGCTCGGCGATGCCGACCTGCTTCCCTGGCGAAAGTCGGCGCCGTCCACTCCGGCGTGTGTTACGAGAGATTGCACAATGCGAAGTGAAAACTATTGGTCCGTCGAATTCGGGCTGGGTGCCTCCGGGTTGTCGAGTCTCGGTATGTCCGGCCCATTGAATTTGACATCGACCCGTCCTCGGTAAGACGCTTCCGGCGATTTACCCTCCGCGACGAGGGCTTGACGGCGCTGGATGTAGACGCTGCGGAGCGTGGCGTAATAGTCGACCGAAGTGCTCTCGAGCGCATCGAGCGTGCCGAGATAGTCGGTGCGGGTGTCGAGCATCTTGCCGGCGGAGATGCCGGCCTCGGCGAAGGTGATGGCGGGCGAGCCGCCGGCCAGGAAGAATGGATTGACGACGAAGCCGATGAGCGTGCCCACGGCGTCGCGCGCGTCCGAGGGCCCGAGGAGCGGCAGTTCGACGTACGGTCCTTCCCCGATGCCCCAAACGCCCAGGGTCTGGCCGAAATCAGCGTCGTGATGGCGCAAGTCCCAATCCGACGCCACGTCGAAGACGCCGACGCCGCCGATCGTGGTGTTGACGGCAAAGCGCTGGACTGCGACCAAGGCCCGGCCGAAATTGCCCTGGAGCGCGTCGTTCAGTCCGATCACCGGTTCGCCAAGGTTCGACAAGGAATTATGGATGGCGTGGCGGACGCCGTCGGGCAGATTGTCCCGATAAGCCTCCGCCACCGGCTTCGCGACAGTGCGGTCGACGAACCGGTTGGCGTCGAAGATGGTCCGGTTCGCCGGCTCGATCGGGTCGCTGACACCGGAGGGCTGCGCATCGGCGTCGGCATCAATTGGAGGGCTCACGCAGGCGGCAATGGAGAGCGAAACTGCGATGGCAAGCGTTGCGCTGGGGATCTTGGCCATTTCTACCTCATGTCATTCATGTCCCGGCATCGCCGGCACTCGCGGGCGCCGGGTCTGCCGTCGCCACTTCGCTCGACCCGATATGAAATATTGAATTTCATCCAAAAATCGCACAACACGCGCGGCACATTCGAACGTCATTAGGGAAATGCGGGCTAAAACTTCGGACGCGCCAGCTCGCAATGACCATGCTGAACCACGCTATGCCGTTTGTCTCCTTGAACGTGCCAAACCTCGAGATCGCCGGTTACACGGTCCGCGAGCACGGTGACCAGCACCTGTCTTGGTTCCTTGGAGAGTTCGACCTGGCGCGCGCAGGTCGTGGAACCGATGACGTCCTCAAGTACAGGATCGTTCTGGACGCTGCTGGCGATCTGAGCCCTTGCAGCGACGCAGGCGTCGATCGCGGAAGGAAGCGGCATTCTGACCTTCTCATGGCCCTCGGCGGATATGAGCCCGTCGCTCTCGTCAATCACGGTGGTTTCCAACCCTTCCCAACCCGGTCTAGCCAGCCATTTCAATTTCGTTCTATTCAGCCAGCCGATCGGCCAGATCGAATAGCCCGGCTCGATCACGAAAATTTCTTTCACGTCCGCGCCGCCGGTTTGCTGCCATTTTTCCAGCGTGCACGCGAGAAAGATCGACTCCGCCGCAAGACACGTTTCCGGGGCTCCGGCAATCGCAAAAAATACCACAAGAATTGTCGTGAACCTTGCCACCACGATCTACATCTCCCTTCCGCCGAAGCAGCCAGTACGGGACCCGGCAAGCGGGGTCGAATAAATTTCCCCGGGTCGATCTTGGCTGCGTTACCTTGCGCGAGCCTGACAACAAGCTCACAGGATGGGACGGGTCGCTCAGGAGCGGACAATCGGCATCAAGCCTGCGCCACGATCGTGGCGCATTCGCCGGGCATGCCGGCCGGACGTCAGGCTTTTGCAAGGTTTGCCCCTGATGATGCGGAAGGACTTTCGATCCGAATCAAGGCCCGCCAATTGCGTGGCGATGTATGAGGTATTGTGCTAGATGTCAGAGGGTGAGAGGGAGGTACTCCGTGGGTTTGCCAAGACTCACAAGGAGCACGCCCCGATGCCGCAAGCAGCGACGATTACCCCCTTGTCCCTGGCAGAAACCCTTTCACGTTAGCCAATTGCGCGACCTCGATCATGTCCACTTGGCGTCGTCGCTTTAACTCATCAAACATCATGCGCGTGCTCCTAATCGAAGATAACGAGAAACTCGCGAAATTCACCGTCAAGGGCCTCGAGGCCGCCGGCTTCACGGCCGATTGGCTCGCGAATGGAACTGACGCGGAGAACGCGCTCAGTGACGTATCTTACGATGCGGCGATACTGGATCTGGGCCTTCCTGACATGGATGGCATGACGCTGATTGCCAAAGTCCGGCGGCGCGCGAATAACGTCCCGATCCTTGTGCTGACCGCACGTGACGGAACAGGCGATCGCGTCACCGGGCTCAACGCGGGAGCGGATGACTATTTGCTGAAGCCATTCGCGATGGAGGAACTCGTCGCCCGCATCCACGCCATACTCCGACGTCCCTCCGATGCGCTCGATATAACGCTGGTCACGGGAAACATGATTCTCGATAGTACGAGGCGGGAGTTCCGCATCGATCAGCACGTTGTTCCGCTTTCGCGTCGTGAATTCATGGTGATGGAACACCTGATGCGACGTGTGGGCAAAGTGGTCCCCAAAACCGCAATCGAGGAGAAGACCTATGGCTTCGACGAGGAGGTTTCGCCGAATGCGGTCGAGGTGATCGTGTCTCGTCTGCGCAAGCGCCTTCGCGATTCGAATGCCAGCCAGGAAATTCTGACCTTTCGCGGGGTCGGATACATGCTCAAGGGCCTCGAGTAATGACGGTCCGCACCCCCTCATTGCTGCTGCGCATCTCGATTCGCCTGATGTTCGTGACGATTGCGGCGGCGATCATTTCGTATGCCTGGCTGTTCTACGAAATCAGATACGCCGCCGACAACGTCGCGGAGGGGAGCTTGATTACGCAAGCGCTGGAGGTCATGAGCAGCATCTTCCCGAGCAACGGCAGCGTGAGATTCAGTCTACCGGCGGAACTGAGCGGCTCGACCAGCGAGGCGGAGGGTCGTTTTCGCTATTCGGTGCGGGATGAGCTGGGAAATACGCTTTTTCAATCGAGCTGGCCGACAGCGGCGCGCGACAAGATTCGCATCCTCGACACGAAAAATCAACTCTATCAAGTGCACCACCAGGAGCCGCAGCGCGAGAGCTTCTTCGGAGCGGTGGTTCGAACCAACATTGGCGGCCGTGTTCTTGTCGTCCAGGTCGAGCGCAACAGCCGGCACATCGAGACGCTGATGGACACGATCCTGGTCGAATTTTTCGTTCATGGCGGCTGGCTCGGAATACCGTTCTTGCTGGCTCTTACGCTGATCAGCATCTGGACGATCCGGGGTGCGATCGCGCCTCTGAACGAACTTTCGCGGCAGGCCGAATCGATCGGCCCGGGAACCACAGATCTTCGTCTTGCCGTGCAAGGCGTGCCACGAGAAATCGTTCCGCTTGTGGGAGCGATCAATTCGGCGCTCGACCGCCTCGAGAAGGGCTTCTCCGCGCAGCAGGAACTCACTGCCGACGCCGCGCACGAGCTCAGAACGCCGCTCGCGGTGCTGCGTGCGCACATCGACACGTTGCCGGACCAGCAGCTTGTCGCCTCGTTGCGCGAAGACGCCGAATGTATGGAGCGCGTCGTTTCCCAGTTGCTTAGGGTTGCGCGGCTCGACGCGTTGTCGGTGGGCTCCGGCGAAATAGCCGATTTGAATGAGATTGCCGTTACTGTCGCGAGCTTCATGATTCCCTTGGCTTTGAAGGAGAACAAAGCGATCGAAGTGGCCGCCCTTGAAGTACCGTGTTTCGTGCATGGTAACCGCGAATCCATCTTTCAGGCAGTTCGCAACCTGGTGGAGAATGCGCTGCAACATATGGACCCGGGCAAGACGGTCGAGTTAGCCGTCGAAATGGCAGGCATCCTCAAGGTCATCGACCATGGTAAGGGTATCCCGGTGAAGCTGCGCGATCAGGTTTTCAAGCGCTTCTGGCGCTCCGACCGTTCGGGCGTCGGCTCCGGCCTTGGTCTCGCGATCGTCAAGCGGACGATGGAGGTTCACGGCGGTTCGGTGTCGATTTCCGACACGCCCGGTGGTGGTGCCACATTCACTCTGCGCTTCTTGCCCCCGGCTGGCGCCGAAGCTGCGCGAGTTGTGCCGCTACCGCTCTACCGACGAGGACGGCCGGAGCGAGCCGCTGAATGAGGACGAAAATCGGCGGTGGCGCTTGGACTCATTCCTCGAACTGAAGATGGATGCCGCGCCCACTGAGCTCGGCGAGTTGGCCCGTGACCGTGCCGAATTCCGTGCTGAACTCCATCTCAACCGGGACCATCAGGTCGCCTGGCAGCAGCCGGGCGTACCAGAGCTTGCCCTCATAGGCTCCCTCGGATCGGCCGTTGCCGTCCGCAAAGCCGGCGATTGCCTGGCGCCGCATGCGGCAGACTTGGGTCGCACCGACGTCGTTGCGTTCTGCGAACGCCCGGGGGACCTCAGGTGCCGCATCGGTGAAGTAGAGGTCGTAGCGACGACGCCCGTCGTACACGGCAACAACGAGCGCGCATGAGCCGCGATAGGCGAGGCGCCGCTCAACCAGAAAAAAAGCGGTCAGCTGATCGACGGTGCCGCGCATCAGGGTCGGAGTGACCGGCATGCGATTTTCGACCGGTGGCATCGACTCGCCGGCTACCGTGCCGTCGGCGGCGTAGTCGACCCGGTTACGGCTTTCGACCCCGTTACGATGCACCTCGCCGCGATAGGCCTCCGGGCGTGGATCATCGATGGTAAGCCGGCCAAGCACCTCGGAGTGGCTCGTCAGATCGACGAATACGGCGGCGATGCCCCGGCTCTCGACGTCCGTCGTGATCGCATATTGATCGGCGGTTTCCTCGACCGCGGTGCGGTTGGTCGCGACGTGGAGGCCGGCGACGCCAAACATCTCGTAGCGCAAATCGATGCGCTCGGGGTCGGCCGCCCGGGCGGCGGTCAGAGCGAGCAGCAAAAATCCCGCGCTCGGCGCGGCAGCGTAAAAGCAACAAACCAGGTGCCTAAACCATGCCTTCCATGGTGCGATTTTTCCCGGCAGCGGCTGCTGCGTCAGCTCCGCGGCATTCGTCCAGTTACGCATTTCGGTCTAAGGCCGTTCCTGATGCGAGCAGCCGCAAGGCGAAGCCGAGGACGTCAAGTGACGCTTCCGCAGGACGAAGCGCGCCCACATGAAGGGCCAATAGGCGGCCGAAGGTGCGAGGCCGCGTCGCCAGCGTCCGCAACGCGCGCCGCCGCAAGCCGTCGTTGGCGTCCATTAGGAGCAATATGCGCGCCATCAACCGCGGCATCCGGCCCATCCGGCGATGCATAGTCTCGTATGTAGCAAGATCTCCGGCAGCGAGGGCCGCACCCAGAAGAGCTGCTTGGCGAAATGCGAGCGCGAGCCCGTCGCCCGTAACGGCGTCGACCGACCCGGATGCATCTCCTACCAACGCGATCCGGCCACGAGTTACGGCGGACAATTTGACCGACATCGAAATCGCGCCCCGCACCGACCCCATCGGCTCGACGCCCCCAAGGCGCTTGGCGAGTCTCGGAAACAGGGCCGGCAGATTAGAAATGCGTGCTTCCTGCGCGCTGCCGATGATCGCTATGCAAACTTCCTTTGGTCCTACCGGGGTGACATAGGCCTGGCAACGCGTGTGCCAGTGCACCTCGACAAAATCAGTCCATGGGCGTATGCGAAAGTGTTGGCGCAACCCGATCCGGCGCGCGCCATTCCAGGCCGGGTGCAACCCGGCCCATTGCCGGGCCCGGGAATGAATCCCGTCCGCGCCGACGATCCATTGGCAGCGCACCGTTCGGCCGCCGGCCTGCACCCCTGAAGAACTGAGGGCATCTATCCGCGTATTCCAACACGTCACGACGCCGGCGTCTTGCGCGCGCTCCATCAGGATTCGATGCAGCAGGGTACGGCGAATTCCCAGGCCGAAGCTATGGGGAAAGGACGCTTCAGCTTCGAGCTCGTTGTCCACAAAGCGTATACCGCGGAAGGGAAACCCGTGCTCGAGACCCAGCGCCACGCCGATCTGACGCAATGCCGCGACGCCGTCGGGCATCAAGCCTTCGCCGCAAGCCTTGTCGATCGGCGGTTGAGCCCTATCCGCAACGACAACGTCAAAGCCGCTCCGGCGAGCCGCCAGCGCGGCCGCGAGTCCGGCCGGGCCGCCGCCGATTATGAAAACCCCCGTTTCCGCGGGCGGCAGGCTCACGTTCACCATCGCACCAATATCATTTCCGAGCAGAAGCCCGGGCCCATGGCCAAGATCACGCCATAGGTCGCGGGTCCCGGTGGATGGTTCATCAGAACATCCTCCAGCACGACGAGAACCGAGGCGGAGGACAGATTCCCGAATCGCTTCAGGCAATCCCACGATCGCTCCAGATCGCGATCGCGCAGACCGAGGGTGTCCTGAATTGCCTCCAGCACTTTCGGACCACCCGTGTGGATCACCCAATTGCCGATATCGGCGCGACGGAGGTTGTATTTGCCGAGGAACGCGTCGACGTCTCCGGCCAGGTTTTCCCTGATCAAATCGGGCAAGCGCGGGGAAAGCACGATCTTGAAGCCGTTTTCGGAGATATCCCAACCCATCACGTCTTCGGAGTCCGGGTAAAACACCGAGGCGCAACCCAGAATCTCCGGTCCCTCGCGCGCCGACGCACGCGTATCCGTCGACGAGTGCGCGGCCGCCCATGCGGAGCCCGCCACGATCGCCGCCGCCGCACCATCGCCGAAAAGTCCGGCTGCGATCACGTTTACCGTCGACACATCGTCGCGTCGGATCGTCAGAGAGCAGGTCTCGACGGCGAGGATCGCCGCGGTGTGCCCGGGATAGGCCCGCGTGTAGTCGGCCGCGCGGCTCAAACCAATGGCACCGCCCGCACAGCCAACGCCGAAAATAGGCGTACGTTTGATATCCGGCCGCAAGCGCATGCGATTGATCAGCCGTGCATCGAGCGAGGGGCTTGCGATACCGGTTATCGAGACCACGAACAGCGCATTCAGATCGTGCCGGGACATCCCGGCATTATCGAGAGCTTCATCGATCGCACGGATCCCCAGCTCCTGCGACACCTCGAACCAGGCATTATTTGTCTCGCCCCATGACGTAAACTGCGCATATCGCTCCAATGGAAAGGCCAAATGGCGACATTCGACCCCTACACGCGAGTGGAGCCGCTCGAGCAGTTCCGCACTTTGCAGCTTGCCCCCCCAATAAGACTTAAGGGCCGCACTTATAGCCTCCTGCGAAAACCGATGCTCGGGCATCGCACTCGCTACACCGACTATTCTCATTGCCGTTGCTCGCTTCCGTGGCCCGCATGCTTTTGGCGCCTCATCCGCATTGTCTCGATAAGCAAGCTCGGCATCCTCATGTCGCTTCATATGATCTCCTGCGAATTCCGGCGCCCTCGCCGCTTGTTGGCGAAGGCGCGAATACCGGCGGGACAGGTGTCGAATCGCCGCTTCCGGTCATAGCGACGTCATCACGCGTCTCGCGAGACCGAGTCCTTCGGACCAAAATCTGTTGGAGGTATGCATCGAATCCACAATCTGCTCGATCGCACGCACGAACTGGTCGAGCTGCGCATCATCGATTGCAAGCGGAGGAGAAATCTTCAACACCATGAAGTTGTTGCCGCAAATCTGGCAAAGTATTCCGTGATCCCGGAACATCCGCATCACCACGATCTGCCCGAATATTGCCGGATGAATTTTCGCAAATGCCTCGAAGGGCATTCGAAGCTTGAGAGAACGAGGAGCCCTGAACTCGATTGCGTTCAATAGGCCGAGCCCCCGAACCTCGCTGATCATTTCATATTTCGCCAGACGCTCTTCGAGTGTGCGGCGGAGATTCTCGCCCGACGTCGTCGCGCGCCGCCCGAGCCGCTCGTCTTTTAGAATATCCAGGGTGACCAAGCCGGCGCGCATCGCGAGGCCGTTTTCGCTGAAGGTGGAGGTGTGGATGAGCGCGCGCTGCAGCGAGCTGAAGACAGAGCGGCAGACGGCATCGGACATCAGCACGGCACTGCATGGCACCAACCCGCCGCTAAGCGCTTTGGCCAGAACGACCATGTCGGGCTCGACGCCGAAGTGGTGTGCAGCGAGGAAAGGGCCAGTCCTATGGAGGCCGGTTTGAACCTCATCCAGGACGAAGAGCGTATGGTAACGGCGGCAAAGTAATTGAACGGTGGAGAGGTACTCCTGCGGCGGCATGAGAACGCCGCCCTCGCCCTGGATCGGTTCCAGTATGAATGCGGCGAAAGATTTGGTGGCGAGCTTGCCCTCCAGCCCCTCGGTGTCGCCATACGGAATGAAATCTACGTTGGGGAGCAACGAGCCGAATCCTTCCTTCCAGAAGCTATTCGACATCAAGGAGAGCGCCCCGCACGTGAGACCATGGAAGCCCCCGGCCGCGCACAGAATATCGGGGCGTCCGGTGTGCGCACGGGCGAATTTGATGGCAGCCTCGATGCCCTCGCTGCCCGAGCTCCCGAAGAAGGCTTTGCCGAGGCGACCGCCGGCGAGCTCGCAAAGCGCCGCGGCAAGTTCCCCTGCGAGCTCGGCAACGTGGCTCTGCAGCATCGCCGGCCCGGCCTTATCAAGCTCGTCTTTGAGAGCCGCGACGGCGCGGGGATGATTGTGGCCTATGTTATGAACGCAGTACCCTGAATTGAAGTCCAAAATTCTTCGGCCGTCCGCCGTATGAAGTTCGGCTCCGCTACAGCGCATGTAACTCACGTTCATCTGCAATACGTCGAGCAATCTGACCCATTGTGGATTGACGTAACGCTCGTAGAGACCCGCCGGACGATTGTCGCTACGGATTGCTCGTAACATATGAGCCTCCTAAATATTCCAGTGCACGTGATTAGCTTTGCCGCTGCGAGCTAGAACATCGACGGCGCGTAGCGCTTTTTCACCGCGCCGGTGACGGTGGACAAACCGGCAGCGCCGGCGCCGATAACACGAGAGCTTGAGGGCGAACGCTTCGCTCATTCAGATTGCCTCTCGTGCCCGGCTTGCCGGCGCTTGTAGAGAACCGGTATCAGCGCAAGCACTGCAAGACCTGCGATCGGCAACAGCACGCTCGGCCGAAACACAATGCCGAGATCGGGTGCCCGGCCCGCTGCGACGACGTCGCCCATGCCGGTGCCGAGAGAGACAAAGACGAAGCTGCCCGGAATGATCCCGAGGAAAGTGCCGAGGACATAGATGGCAAGCCGCATGCCGGCGAGTGCCGCGACGAGGTTGACAAGCCAAAACGGAAAAATCGGAATGAGGCGCAAGACCAGGAGATAGTTGAACGCGTCGGCGCGGAAGCCGGCTTTGAGCCGGTTCGCGCGCGGTCCGGCACGCTTGGCGAGGCCGCCGAGTCCGGCTCGCGCAGCGAGAAAGACCGCCGTCGCTCCGATTGTCGCGCCCATGACCACATAAAGGAGGCCCGGCCAGAGCCCGAACAGGAAGCCGCCGGCGATCGTCAGGATCGCGCCGCCGGGCACCGATACCGCCGTCTGGCCCGCGTAGACGGCAATGAAGCAGAGTGCTGCCACCACGCTCGAGCGCGCCACCAGCCCGCGCATCCATTCGCTGTTCTCCGCGAGCGCGGCGAACGTCAGGTAATGACGCCCGCCGAGAAGCATGAACAAAGCGCCGGCCACGGCGAGAAGCAGCAGCGGCAACAGACGCCGGACCGAAATGGCGTGTGACGACGAAACATCGCCACGCTTGAGAGAGCGTTGAGAACCGGTCACAGCGCGCGGTGCGTTGTTCGCGCGGCCGCTGATAGCCGCGTCCGTGGGCAAGCGGGGGAGCGTCACGCGATCATACCCGCTCGGGCGCCTGAGCGGTCTTCGCATAGGTCGCGGTGTCGTTCAGCCGCCAATCGTAAGCGTCTGCGGAAATGGTCTCGAAGGCTGCCAGCATCCGCGCGGTGATCGGATTGGCAAATCGGCGAAGATGGGCGAGAACGCCTTGCCAAGTGCCGTCAAAATCCTCCTTGTACCAGCTGTATATCGATGAGACCGTAAGGCCGCCGGCTTCGGCCCTCGCACCTCGCGGGTGATTGACGTAGAGGCGCGCTCCGCGATCGAGCATGGCTTCCAGATTGGCGGCGGTGAAGGGGGCCGGCATCAGCGTCGGACACCCGATCGAGGCGCAATTGACCGCATAATGGATACGGTTGTCTTTGAACAGCGGCCGCAAGATGCGATGTTCGATGTCATCGAGTGCTAACGCTTCGCCTTCGATCTGGGCAAGCTTGGCCTGCCATGGCCCCGAGCCGCCAGTGATGAAGGTCGGGAGGAATGAGCCGCCAAGGGAGAGCTCGCGGATCGACGCCACGGGATAATGGTCGAGAACGACCTTGACCGTCAGCGCATTGTAAAGATTTACCCAGTAAGCGAATTGCTCTGCCGGGTTCAACGAGTGCACCGGCACCTTGGACATCTCCTCGAGATACCGCTCCAATGCCCGTCGATCGAGGACGGACACTTCACCGTAGCGCAGTCGATTTATCCCGTCCGGCTCCTCGATGAGATAGCGGCGCAGGAATATCCCCCAGGGTTCATGATCAATGACGGCCCGGGAGGTCGGGTCGTTCGCCGCCCACTTCTGCCAAAGTCGCGCGGTCGGAGCCGATAGTCCTGATCGCGATGCGAGGGAGCTCGCGATCAATGCGAGACCTCCGCCAAGCACTGCGCGTCGTAAGATGGGTCTCATCGACAAGCACCTCGCCGCTATTGCGTCATGATGGGACAAAGGCGTCCCCGTCGTTCCTGCCGCAGACGGCAAGCAACGCTAGTTGCCGCTCACCCGCGGCCGGTTCGGAAGGTCAGCCGGCGGCAGGATCTCAAATCGCCGCTCGATCAAATACGCGTCGTCGAACTGACGTCGGCCGACCAGCGCGGTGGCGTGCCGCCCCCATTCCCGCATGGCGCCGGCGTCCTCGATGCCCAACGGCCAGGTGAACAGCCGCTCACCGCGATCCGTGCCGGACACGATGCCATTCGCTCCGAAGGCGCTGCGCGTGCCCTCGGCGGTTGGAAGCGTTCGCAGTTCGCTGTCATCCGCCATGGTGTAGATCACACCATGGTTGCCGGTGTCCGGGTGAACGTCGGTGAGATAGTGGCTGCGGCTTGTCACACGAACGAGAACGCGCTGGGGCGCCTCAAGTGCGGGCAGGGCAAGCGGCACGAATGCCCATTCGGCCTGCGGGTCCGGCGCCGGCAAGGGTCTTACCCGCGACGTCGGGAAGAACATGTGGTAGCAGCCGCAAAGGTGGATTGAGTCGTAGACGAGCGGGCGCCCCGATTGATCCAAAGTCACCCGAAAGACGATCCCATCGAGCTTTCCCGACAACAGGTCCAACGAGCCGCTCTGCGGGCGCTCCGGAAACCAGATCATGTAGATCAGCTGGACGAGAGTCCGTTCGCCGTAGCGCGTGAAAGCGAGGCGGCGATACACGGTGGGGCGCGAAACCTCCACCTCGGGTGCTTCGCCGGCACCCCATTTTAGAGGCCCGAACCGATCGTACTGACCGGTGGTCTCGATCTCGAATACGGGAGCGAACGTCGCGAACAAGATCTCGCTCTCGCGCTCGCCAAATTGCGGGATGCCGAGCGCATCCGCCCTTGCATTTGCGATAATCGAGGAAATACGCTCGGCCGGCGCGGCGTTGTCCGACGGCTGGTATCGAACGAGATCCTGTTGCGCGGCGGTCCCCGCCGCCGCATGCTGGAACATCGCGGTCGCTTCGTCCTGCCATCCCTTGGCAAATTCGAAGAACACTGCGCTGACGACGGAATATAACCCCACAAGGCGCTTCCAATCGGCATAGTCATCCGGCACCTGCGCGCGCTCGACTAACATGCTTTTCCGTGAAGCGGTCGTTGCATCAAGCCTCGCTAGAGCAACGGCACATCGATCGGTACGTGCCGCCGCTTGCGACGGACTCTTGACTCCAAGGCTCGTCAGCAGATGCGGCGGCAGGTTTTTCAGCTCGTAACTGCGGGCGCGTTGGTCGAGTTCTCTCAGCCGATTCTCCCATGCCGCAAAGGCGGGCGAATCTATTTTTGCCTGCTCTCGAAACGACGCCAAAAAGCGGTTGACGCGCAGATAGGGAAATCCGGGAATTCGATATGCCTCGGCGTCGCGGACGCCCGCGCTGTCGACAATTTCATCGAGCGTCGTGAACCAGCCCGCACACTCTTGAACGTCCGCCGACCCGACCTCGAAATTAGAGCGAAGAGGCTGGTCGATCGTTGCGCAACTTACCGCCGATAGCATTGCCCCGGCCGAGAGAAGTAGTGCGAGACTGCGTCTCCGGCTCCAAGCACGATGCGATAAGCACATGGCGGACGCTCTAGCTTCGCAGTTCAATATTCTCGGAACCCACGGCGTCGAGTGGCGTTCCCAAGATGCCGGTCGCCGTTGCGGCGGCCATTGGCCTTGCGATCGGAAAGCAGGCGCGCGCCGTAATGTTGCTCATCCTCCCACCCTTGATCTGCATCCTGCGTCGAAACGAATCGTACCGCCGCTTGCCTTTCCGCTCGCTGACATACGCTTGAACCTTTGCTCTTGGCTTGCTGGACCTAGCGGTCTATTACGCACGTGTCGCGGTGCTGTCGGCTCTTGGCAATGGACTCCTTGAGCTTCCTTCTTGCGTCCCTGACGCATTCCCACACGGTCTCGGGGCTCAATCGATCGCTTGCCATCAGGAGCCGGGCAATCGGGTCATCAAGTAGCTCTGCAATGGTTGGCTCGCGGCCGGTATTGTGCATCGCTACACCCATCTCGCGTGATGTGTCCCCGCCGATCGAGTCTCGGGCATAATCAGCCCCTCGTACGATCCATGAGTTGCTCCGGCCTTTCCTCCAGGGCCGACAATGGGTTTCAAGATACTCAGTCGTCATCTCAGTAAGCATGGTGCCCACTCATTCAACGCTGACGTCGAGAGTGCCCTGGTCGCAAGTCCTTGTACGTCGGGATGAGGGCGAGCAGGATCTTCGGCGGGAGCATCGCTTGCTAACCTTGCAGGAACCTTTCAAAACGCAGCGGGGTGAACGTCGCTGCGATTATCCGCGTATGGAGTTGTTTGGAGGAATGTCTGTTGATTGCGCGGGCGTCGACGTCCTCCGTAGGACTCCGATACGCTTCACACCCCGATCCCGGCGGATGCCTTGAGGTCACGCTCGCCGATGCGGCGCGCGGCCGCTAGCGCTCGCGGATCGCCGTAAATCAGTTGGATTTTTCTAGAGTTCCGGGCCGCCAGTTCGGGAAGGAGCCGTCGGAGTCGGAAGAGGTGCGGGCCTGCCGCGCCAGCCGTCGAGGAAGAGCCGGACCGCATCGTGCGCCCAGCGGTCGAGCGCCTCCTCCGAAAGCCGCTTGCCCAAACCGAGGGCACGGCGCTGCGGGCCGGCGACGACCATCAGCAGGAATTGCTCGGCCGCGAACTTGGCATCGCGCTGAGCGGCATGCTCGGCGCGCGCGTGGCGCTCGAGAAGGCCGGCGATGCGGTCGATGGCTTGCTGGCGCGCGCCCTGCTCGTTCAACACCGTCGCCAACTCGGGAAAGCGAGTCGCCTCCGCGATGACCACCCGTTGCAGCGCGAGCGCCTGGGGCGAGAGCGCCAAATGCACGATCGTGCGCGCCAGGCGCTCGAGGGTCTGCTCGAGGCTGGCGCCAGCGAAGAGCTGAGCGTCGTTGGCGGGGCGCATGCGCTCGACGAGGCGATGCACCACGGCG